>JBCBWJ010000202.1:0-5941 GCA_039817165.1 Pseudomonadota bacterium
GGTCATGGTCAGGACCGATTTTGTCATCGCGATGTGGCGGATGTTGGGCGGGATATCCTGAGCCTCGACAACAGGGCCAAAGCCCCGTCCAAAGTCACACTGTATGGTCGGGGCGCAGGTCGAGAGGTCATCATCGGCGGCAACAACATCGGCATCTGCACCACCGGAGGAACGCCCAACTTTTCTGATATCAAACAAGGTCGCAACCCCGGCACGCTGGAGGCGCTTGATAACTTTTGTCGTGTGTCTCAGGCCTTTGACGTGATCCACATGATTGGCCCTTTTGTCGAGGCTCAGGATATCCCGCCCAACATCCGCCACTTCGCGATGACAAAATCGGTCCTGACCATGACCGAGAAAGTCCCCTTCGTGTTCTTCCGCGGGACCGAGGCTGTGGCCGACGCCTACGAGATGATCCGCATGGCCCATGGTCTCACGCCAGAGGCCTTTGCCAACACCCCTGTCAGCTATTCTGTCGCCAATTCCAATTCGCCCTTGATGCTAGATCTTTTGATGTGCCGCGGCATCATCGACGCGGCCCGCGCAGGCCAGCTGATGGTGCTCACGCCTTTCACGCTGTCCGGCGCCATGGCCCCCGTCACCCTGCCCGGCGCGCTCGCCCAACAAAACGCCGAAGCGCTGGCGGGCATTTGCCTTGCTCAGATCGCCCGCCCCGGCGCGCCCGTATGCTATGGCAGCTTCACCTCGAACGTTGATATGAAATCCGGCGCACCTGCGTTTGGCACGCCCGAATACGTCAAAGCCGCCTTCGCCTCAGGGCAACTTGCCCGCCGCTATAACCTGCCTTTGCGCTCTTCCGGGGTCACAGCCGCCAACGCCCCCGATGCCCAAGCCGCCTACGAAACCCAAATGTCGCTTTGGGGGGCCCTGATGGGCGGCACCAACCTGTTGCTCCATGGGGCGGGCTGGCTCGAAGGCGGGCTCACCGCGTCAGCGGAGAAATTCATCATCGACGTTGAAATGCTGCAAATGTTCGCGGAACTCTTCAAACCCGTCGAGGTGAGCGAGGCCACCCTGGGCGTCGACGCCATCGCGGATGTGGGCCATGGCGGGCACTTCTTCGGCACGCAACACACGCTGGATCGGTTTGAAACGGCGTTCTATTCGCCGCTTCTGTCGGATTGGTCAAATTATGAAAACTATTCTGAGCGCGGCTCAATCGACACCGCTCAGCGCGCGCACAAGATCTTCTACGACACGGTAGAGGCGCATGAACCCCCGCCGTTGGACGCGGGCCGCCTGGACGAAATGAACGCCTTTATGGAGCGCCGTATCGCAGAGGGCGGCGCGGACATTGATCGCTAACCCTTGGTGATCGTCTCAACGGTCAGGTTGCCATTGGTATAGACACAAATATCCGCGGCAATCCCCATCGCTTTGCGGGCAATCGCTTCGGCGCTCAAATCCGCATCCATCAACCCCCGCGCGGCGGCGAGCGCATAGTTCCCGCCTGACCCAATTGCCGTCACATCATGCTCGGGTTCCAGAACGTCGCCTGCGCCGGTGATCACATACAACTCCGCTCCGTCCGACACGATCAGCATCGCCTCCAGCTTCTGCAGGTACTTGTCCGTGCGCCAATCCTTGGCCAGATCAACACTCGCCCGCTGCAATTGCCCTGGTGCCGCCTCCAGCTTCGCCTCCAAGCGCTCCAGCAGCGTGAACGCATCCGCAGTGGAGCCTGCAAACCCCGCCACCACATCGTAGCCACCGGGCGAAATCCGCCGCACCTTGCGCGCTGTTCCCTTGATCACGGTCTGGCCCAGGCTCACCTGCCCGTCCCCCGCGATCACCACCTCGCCGCCTTTCTTGACACCGATTATGGTCGTGCCATGCCAGCCTGGAACCTCTTGTGTCATGTCGCGCTCCTCCCAAGCCATGACCATGTCCACGGCTTCATCCTGCTACAAATACTCATATCCCGCCTGACCCGCAGGCACAAAAACAAAAGAAAAGGGCCGCTCTCTTGGCGGCCCTCATACGTCTCGATCTGCTAAAGATCAGATGCTCTCTTCGATCCAGCTTTGCAGCGCCGCTTTCGGGGCCGCGCCCGCACGGTTCGAAATGATCTCGCCATCCTTGAAAATGAACAGCGCAGGAATACCGCGAATGCCCAGCTGCGTCGCCGTGTTGGGGTTGCTGTCCACATCCACCTTGGCAATCTTCACCTTGCCGTCCATCTCAGCCGAAAGCTCTTCCAGAGCCGGGCCAATCTGTTTGCACGGGCCACACCATTCGGCCCAGAAATCCACCACAACGGGGATGTCGGAGTTTTTCACTTCCGCGTCGAAAGTGTCGTCAGTCACGGCCACGGTGCCCATATTTCATGTCTCCAAAAGAGCTGCGTTTGAGGCTGGGAACGTAAGAAGACCCAGCCCGGACGTCAAGATATATAGGTGTCCGCCAAGGCCCCCGTCACAAGATCGTGTGGCAAATGCATAAGTGTTGCCGTCCGTGTCCATAAAATTGCCGTTTCAATCTCAAGGCTTGGATAAATCTGGGCCAGCGCCTGGGCATAGGCCCCCATCTGCCGCAAAAGCCCTGCAGGGCAGTCGCGCACCAACTCCGGCACCATGGCATTGGTCTTGAAATCCACGGCCAGAACCTTGGTCTCGCCGAGAATCAGCCGGTCAATCACACCGTGCACGCGCCGCCCGCCCAGCAGGTCGAGATTGGCGGTGATCGGCACCTCGCTGAGGGCGTTGCCTTGAAACAATGCGGCCAGGCTGGGCTTCTCGAAAATCTTCTGCGCCTCTGCCAATAGGAGGGCGCGTTCCTCGTCACTCGCCCCATCCGGCCCGCCCGAAAGCAGCCGCTTTGCCACCTCTGGCCACCTCTCGGGCGTGACTTCAGGCAGAACCTCAAGCAATCGGTGCACCTGCCGGCCCCGTCGCTTGGCCGCGTCTTCATCAAGCCCCCGTTCATCCGGCAAGGCTTTCGCCCCCCCAAGGTCAGACGGGCTGAGCGTGCTACCCCTCTCTTCGGGCTTTGGCGCCGCGTCTCTCATGTACGCCGGAAGCGCGGGTAAACCATCCTCACGGAGCTGCTCCAGCGGCTCAATCCCCTGATCCCAATTCCCGTTTTCTAAACGCAAACCGTCGTCAAAGGCCCGCGCGCCCAACGCCTCCATGCCCATTCTCACCTGATCGTGCCAGCTTCGCCCATCCTTGCCCAGTTGACCGGCAGCGGCCACGACGAGCCATTGCTCCGCGCGCGTCATGGCCACGTAAAGCAGGCGGTCCCGTTCGGCCTCTTCCGCCTCTTGCGCGGTGTCTTCCAACCCGCGCTGCAACGCCGTAGCGTCTTCTTTGGACGATCGCCACATCACCCCTGCCTCGGTCTCGGCCAGAACCCCCAACCCGCGCTTTTGCCAAAGCGCCGTGTCCGGCAGAATAACGATGGGCGCTTCCAACCCTTTCGCGCCATGCACCGTCATCACTCTGATCTGGTCACCGGCCGTGTCCAACTGCCGTTTGATCTCCAGATCGTCGGTCTCCATCCACACCAGAAACCCGGTCAAGCTGTCGACCGCATTCCGCTCATATGCCAGTGCTTGGCTCAGAAGCGCATCAATCCCGTCTTCCGCCTCTGTCCCCAGCCGCCCAAGCAGCTTGCGCCGTCCCTCATGCCGGGTCAGAATGCGGTCGATCAGATCATAAGGTCGCAGGAAATCCACCTGATCCCGAAGGTCGTTTAACATGGCCACCGTCGCAGGAAACGCCTCCGCCCGGTCGCGCAATTCCGCCGCGAGATAGGGTTGCGCCCGTCCTTGCGCCAAATCGTAAAGGTCGCCTTCGCTCCACCCAAAAAGCGGGGACCTGAGCGCGCATGCCAATGACAGATCATCTTCGGGCGTCGCCAAAACCGACAAAAGCGCCTTGAGGTCCTTGACCGCCAGTTCCGCGCCCACCTTCAACCGGTCCGCACCTGCGACCGGCAGTTCCCGTGATTTGCACTCGCGAATGATGTCATGGAACACATCAGAACGCCGCCGCACGAGGATCAGGATATCCCCTGCTGTGATTTTACGCCCCTTACCCGCTTGTCCCGGAAGCGCCGTGCCAATTGTTTTCTTGATAAAGTCTGCCACACACCGTGCGAGAAGCGACTGTGGATTGTCGGGCGACTTGATGTCGACAGGATCGTACCACGCTGGGTCCTTGGGCTTGTCCGGTGCCTCGATCACATCCCAAAGATCGACCCGCCCAGGCAGGTCCGTCTTGAACGATATGTGACCCTGTTCTGGCTCAAAACCGCTCCTGTCGCGCTCTTCGAAAACCTGATCGACAAGCGACAGGATGCAAGGGGCGGACCGAAACGAATACTCCATTTGCAGATCCTGAAGCGGCGTCACCATGTGGCCGAGCCGCGCTTTGAACTCTGCTTTCATGCGGTCGAATTCTCTGGGATCCGCACCTTGGAACGAGTAAATCGACTGCTTTTTGTCGCCGACCACAAAGATCGTGCGCGGCGCGTCTTCTTTTGTGCCTTGCCCGCTGGTGAAATCTCGGGCCAGCGCCTCAATCACCTGCCACTGCGCCGGGCTGGTGTCCTGCGCCTCATCGACGAGGATATGGTCAATCCGCCCGTCAAGTTTGTAGAGCACCCAATCAGCGACAGCCTTGTCCTGTAGCAAATCCCGCGCACGCAGGATCAGATCGTCGAAATCCAACCACCCGCGCAGCAACTTGGCCCGCTCGTATTTTGACAAGAACGCTGTGGCAAACCGATGCAACGCCTTGGTCTTTTTGAACAGCAAAAGCGCCACACGCCGCTCTCGCGCCTCTTCGACCCGCGCCATCAGGGCGTCCAGTTCCGGCATCAAATGCGGAATAGTCTTGCGACAAGTTTGAGTTGGAAAAGACCCTATTTTTGCGGAAAAAGGGGCCCCTCTTTTGGCATCGTGGCCATGAAGAAACACGGGTTCCATTCCTTCCAAAGCGCTTACGCTCAAATCAGAAATTTGCTTTAGCTTCTTACCAGCTATGAAGTCATGCGCTTTGGGGTTACCACTTTTCAAAAGCGGTTCATTCAAACTTGAAATCAGCTCTAGCTCCCCACCCAGAAACACGCGCGTCAGAAGGTCTGTGTCATCAAACCCGTCTGGCAGCCCCAGGAGTTTGCGCATCATTGGCTCGTCAAATCCGCGCGCAAACTCTGTCCTGCGTGCCGCCACCCTTCCCGTGAGGCTCTCAAGCGTCATGTCCGACGAAAATTCCGCCACACCCTCCACCAGATCGCGTTCCGGCCCGCCCGCCATCGCCTCCACGATCTCCGAGCGCAGCAGGATCGACGCGCGCTCCTCCATTTCCGTGAAATTCGGCGTCACCTGCGCCTCAAACGGGAATTTCCTCAGCAAACCGCTGCAAAACGAATGGATCGTCTGGATCTTGAGACCCCCCGGCGTCTCAATCGCGCGGGCAAACAGACGCCGTGCAGTGGGCAGCATGTCATTTGTGATCACATCCCCATGGCCAAGATCGCTCAAGGCCTCTTTCAACGGGTCATCCGCCAGCATCGCCCAGGCCCCAAGCCGTTCGAACAGCCGGTTTTGCATCTCGGAGGCGGCCGCTTTGGTGTAGGTCAGGCAAAGCACATTCTGCGGATCTACCCCATCCAGCAACAGCCGCGCCACGCGGTCGGTCAGAACTTTCGTCTTGCCTGACCCGGCATTCGCCGACAGCCACGTTGACCGGTCAGAGCGCGACGCATGAATTTGCCGCATCGTGGCGTCATCGCGTTCCTTCATCCGACAACCTCTGGATCTGGGTCATCGCTCTGACCCCACTCGCCGAACCGCGCGAGGTGATCATAGTCCCCTTCCTGTTTTTTGTTCTGCGGGGCACGGCGGGCTGTAAAACCGCGCTTTTCGCATAGATAGACACTGATCAACCGATGAAATTCGTCCCAAACCGCTGCG
>JBCBWJ010000203.1:0-5924 GCA_039817165.1 Pseudomonadota bacterium
TAGGCATCCAGCCGCCATTGGGTCATCCACTCCGGCTCTTCGTTTTTCTCGGAAATCAGGCGCACGATATCGGCGGTCAGGCCCTTGGGGGCATATTCCATCTCGATATCCGTCTCCCAGCCGTATTTATACGTGCTGACATCGGCCACAGCATCAACGGTTTCCTGATCGACGCCGTCTTTGACGGTCAGTTCGGCAGTTGTATCAACGGGAGGTGTCATACCTCGCTCCTTCCTGTCATGGCCCGGTCTCAGATCCGCCCTTTCAGGCAGCCCTAGCGCGGTGTTTGTCGTAGTGGCGCATCCACGTGTCGGCGAAGCGCGTGATCATTTCTTCGGTCGTCTCAGGCCCCAGCGACACGCGAATGGCGCTGGCCGCCTCGATATCCGTGTGGCCCATGGCGGCCAACACCCGGCTCGATTTGACCTTGCCGCTGGAACAGGCAGAGCCCGCAGAGATAGCAAATCCCGCTAGGTCCATGGTCATCACCTGCGTCTCACCTTTCCAGCCGGGCGCGACAATGCAGCTAGTGTTGGGCAACCGGACGTCGTCTTTCCCTACAAAAATAAGTCCATCGACCTGATTCACAAGGATTGTTTCTAGAATATTTCTAAGTTTCTCGACCCGGGCCCAAACGCCTGCGTCCAGATCCTTTTGTGCCGCTTCAACTGCGGCTCCGAAACCTGCAATTCCAATGATGTTTTCCGTACCAGAACGGCGCCCCATCTCCTGTCCGCCTCCCAGCGAAAGGGCCGGAACATCCACACCTTGCTTCACAATCAGCGCGCCCACGCCCTTGGGGCCACCCAGCTTATGGGCCGAACAAATCGCCAGATCGGCCCCGCTCCAGGAGAACGCAAAGGGCACACGCCCGAGCGCCTGTGTGATATCCAAAAGCAACGCGCCATCGCGGCCTTTCGGCGGGTCTGTCATGAGGCCCGTCTCCGAATTGGCCAAGCCCATGGCATGGATAACAGGCCCCTCGCCATTATGGCGCGCATGGGCAAACACCGCATCATGCGCCGTCGCCTGCACCTCAACGGGGCCGGGCCACGCGGCCAAAACAGCCGCCGCCTCAGTAGCGCCGGACGTAAAAACAACCTCTTGCGGTCGGCATCCAACCCCGGCGGCCACCTGCGCCCGGGCACGTTCAACCAAGGCTGTGGCCCCGCGCCCCTCTTGGTGCACGCTGGAGGGGTTGCCCAACACATCCATCGCCGCCACCATGGCCGCGCGCGCCTCAGGCCTCAGAGGTGCTGTGGCGTTGTAGTCCAGGTACGCTCTAGTCATCATCGGTGACCATCAACAAAGACGGCACCGCCGGGCACGGTGCCAATGCATTCTCAATCACATCGCTCAACCGTGTCTGATGCAAAAACACATAGACATGCGCGCTGAGCCCTTCCCACAAGCGGTTCGTCACGGATTGCGCTTTGGATCCGCTCGACGCCCCCGACGCGCCCGCGCCCATGTGCAACGCGTCGACCGTTTCATCCACCGCTTGCAGCACATCGCACACTCGGATGTCAGACGGCGATTTGGCCAATTTGTACCCGCCGCCAGGGCCGCGCACAGACGCCACCAAATTTGCGCGACGCAACTTCACGAAGAGCTGTTCCAAATAAGGCAGCGAGATGCTCTGACGCTTTGAAATCTCGCTGAGCGTCACCAGACCCTGCCCTTGCGACATCGCGATATCGGCGAGCGCCACCATCGCATAGCGTCCTTTGGTGCTGAGTTTCATACGCGTTCCCTCGCGAATTGATTGACCAAACCCGTCGCAATGCCTATTTGACCTGCTACCTGAGGATGACCAAGATTTAGAATTATTCTAAATTAGCCAAGTGGCTTCGTCAACACAACTCAGGCAGGGACAACGAGGGAACCGCACATACATGCCCGAGGTTATTTTCCCCGGCCCGGAGGGCCGATTAGAAGGTCGCTATCACCCGCAACGGGAAAAAGACGCCCCCATCGCCATCATCCTGCACCCACACCCGCAGTTCGGCGGCACCATGAACAACAAGGTCGTCTACAACCTTCATTACGCGTTCTACAACATGGGCTTCACCGTGTTGCGATTCAATTTCCGCGGTGTGGGTCGCAGCCAAGGGGAATACGATCAAGGAGTGGGCGAACTGTCCGATGCAGCCTCGGCACTCGATTACCTGCAATCCATGAACAACAATTCCAAGCATTGCTGGGTCGCCGGGTTTTCCTTTGGCGCGTGGATCGGCATGCAATTGTTGATGCGCCGTCCTGAAATCACCGGTTTTATCTCCGTCTCACCACCTGCAAATATGTATGATTTTTCGTTTCTAGCGCCCTGCCCCTCTTCGGGCTTGATCATCAATGGTGGTGCGGATCGCGTGGCCCCGCCCGCCGACACATTGTCGCTGGTCAACAAACTGCATGAACAACCCGGCATCACCATAACACATGAGGAAATAGACGGCTCCGGCCACTTCTTTGAAGAACCGCATATGGATACCATGATCGGAAACGTCACCTCCTACGTGAAGCGCCGCCTGACAGAGACAACGCGGTAATGGGCGTCACAGAGGATCTGGCCGACGATCTGGCGCTGAAAGTGATCGACTATGTCGACGCTTCGGGCGATGAGGGTGTGATCACAGAAATTGTGGCGCTTCTCGGGGCCACATCGCAAACCGCGGAGGAGGCGTTTTTGACCTCGATGCGAGTGAGACGTGCGAATATGAAAGCGCGGGAACTGCTTGCCGGAAAGATCAGAGCGTTCAAAGCGACGCAATCCCAGGACACATGAGCGCGGGTTGCATTTTCTTTCAAAGAAAATGCCGCCAACGTTGGCGGCGAAATCTTTAAAAGATTTCGGACGCAGTCTTTGAAAGACTGCGCGACGCGTCATCCACCATCTGGCTCTTTATAAACACCCTGTTCTTTTAACGCGTCGACCACCTCTCGCGGCATGTAGTCCTCATCATGGCGGGCCAGTATCTCGGTTGCTTCAAACACGGCCCCATCGAAAGACCCTAGTGCGATCATCCCTTCGTTTTCCGCAAAAAGATCTGGCAGGATACCCACATAAGTCACTGCAACGCTGGCCCCGCCGTCTGTGACGCGAAAGCTGATCTCCTCGCCCTCACCACGCACAAGCGTGCCGTTTTCCACCAGACCGCCAATGCGAAACACTTGCGAGGCAGGCGGGGGTTCCGCAACAACCTGGCTGGGCGAGCGGAAAAAGTTTATCCCGTCACGCATGGCGTAGCCAATCAGCGCGGTCGAGATGGCAAGCGCGATCGCTGTAATGGCAAGGATCTGAATGCGCCGCTGTTTCTTCAGTGTTTTCATAGCCCTGTCACCCGATCTTTATGGAAACACCGGGGCCAACATGAGCCCTTCAGTTTCCGGCAAACCCAACATTAGGTTGGCGTTCTGCAGGGCTTGCCCGCTGGACCCCTTGGTCAGGTTATCAAGCGCCGCAATCACAACCGAACGACCCTCCCGCCGATCCCTGACCACGCCAAGGTGACAGAAATTACTGCCTCGCACATGCCGCGTGCTGGGATGTTCGCCAAAAGGAAGCATCTCCACAAAAGGCTCCGAGGCATAGGCCCGAGCCAGACTGGCATGGACCGCATCCGGTTCTCCTTTTACATAAACTGTGGCCAGTATACCTCTGTTTGCGGGCAACAAATGTGGTGTGAACTGCACACGCACCTCGCGGCCGGCAACCTTGGAAAACTCCTGATCAAACTCTGCCAGATGCCTATGCGTGCCGCCCACGGCATAGGCATGGCTGCCTTCTGACAACTCTGCATGAAGCAGGTTTTCCTTCAACGCCCGGCCAGCCCCGCTGACACCGGTCTTGAGATCTATGACGATCTCATCGAGATCAATCACCCCGTCCGCGATCAAGGGCCGGAGCGCATATTGCCCCGTGGCTGCATTGCACCCAGTGCCCGCTACCAGACGCGCGGCCCTGATATCCTCACGATAGAACTCCGTTAGCCCGTAAACAGCCTCTGCTTGACATTCCAGCGCTTCATGGACGCCACCGTACCAACGAGCGTATTCTTCAGGGTCCTCGAGCCGGAAATCCGCGCTGAGGTCGACCACCTTAAGATTTCGCGGCAACGCCTTGATAACATTTTGAGACGTGGCATGCGGCAAAGCGCAAAAGCAAAGGTCAATGCCCGAAAAATCAATCTCGTCAACCGTCACAAGCGAGGGCAGATCCAGATGGCGCAGATGCGGGAAAACCTGGGCCATCGATTGCCCGGCTTTGGAATTGGCACCGAGGGCTTCGGTTTCCATCCCTGGATGCGTGGCAATCAGACGGATCAGTTCGGCGCCGGTGTATCCAGACGCGCCTAGAATGGCGATTTTGTGGGTCATGTCAGACCTCTTTCCTTTGATAACTTGGATTTAGGCGCAAATCAGGGGCATCGCAATGCGCCATGACCCTGCCGATGCAGTCACGCGGCAGAAAAGGTGATCTGTCGTCGCAAAAACTGCGTTGCGCGGTCCGACACGCGCGCCGGTTCGCCGGTGGTCAGATAGGTCACCGGGCCTGCGTCTCCGCCCATATCCGGGTGACGGCGCAAGTAATCCGCGAGACTGTCTGCCACCAGCTTGGCTTGGGAGTAAACCGTCACGCTGTCACCCAAAGCGGTCTGGAACGCCCCTTGCAAAAGGGGGTAATGCGTGCAGCCCAGAATGGCCGCTTGCGGCGCGGGCATCTTGCGCTTGAGCGCATCCACGTGGGACCGGACAAGCGCCTCGGCGAGCATCATATCGCCATCCTCAATGGCATCGACCACGCCGCCACAGGCCTGCGCCTCGACATCCACACCGATGGCGCGAAAGGCCAATTCGCGCTGAAAGGCGCGGCTGGCCACAGTGGCAGGGGTCGCAAAAAGCGCCACATGCTTCACGGCGACCTCGCGTGGTGGGGAATTATCGCCCCATTGCCGCTCCGTCAGCGCCTCGATCATTGGCACGAATACGCCCAGAACGCGCTTGCCCCTGGGCACGCCTGCCTCCTGCATCCGGCGCAGCGCGGCGGCGGATGCCGTATTGCAGGCCAGCACGACCAGATCACATCCCTCGCGCCACAGCCGTGTCACATGCGCTTTGGTGAGGTCGTGTATATCATCCGAGGTGCGCACCCCGTAGGGCGCGTTTGCGTGATCGGCGAAGTACACAAACGCTTGATCGGGCAGCGTTTTTGATACTTCGTCAAGTACGGTCAGGCCGCCAAGGCCGCTGTCGAATACACCTACTGCCATGATCTGATACCGCGCGTGTTTCGCGCCGTCCGTTGCTAAAAGTTCAAACCAACGGCCCCGGGCGCAATCGGTTTCGGGCTCAGCTCATATGTCTTATCCCGCAGAAACGCCATCAGAGATTTGGCGTCTTTCAACCGGTCACCAATATGCGCGCGAGATATCGGAGCACCCACATGCACCTTTACGGGCGCGTCCACCCGCTTGCCAAACTCATTGATCAACAGCGCCATTCGCAGGGTTACGTGAAGATGGCTGGCGATCTGCCACAATCGGCTGTTTTGACCTTCAAAGAAGAGCGGGATCACTGTCGCCTCTGACTTTGCAATCATCCGCGCGGTAAAGCTGCGCCATCCGGGATCCAGCGGGCGCGCGAGCGGTTTGGCGGCTGTGCTGACAGTGCCGCCGGGGAAAATGCCGATGGCGCCCCCTTCGGCGAGATAGTTCAACGATTGCTTGCGCGTCCTGAGATTGAGCGCAATCGCGTCCTTGGTGTCGTCAAAACTGACTGGCAGAACCACCCGCTTGAGATCTTCCGTCTTTTGAAAAACGGAGTTGGCCAAAATGCGGAAATCGCCTCGGGTTGAGCCTAGATATCGCCAGCGGCAGTCTTGCCAATATCCCTGCCAAGGGGCCAATCATCCTGATCGCAAACCA
>JBCBWJ010000204.1:0-5918 GCA_039817165.1 Pseudomonadota bacterium
GTTTGAAACCGTCGGCCAAGGACGGTGTCGGGCACGATGGAGTGGCCCACCTCGTTGCTCACGATCACCACGGGTGCCGCACAAAGGGCGAGCCCCGCCATGAGACCGGCCTCTGCCTCGGCAAGATCGTGCTCGGCGAGCATTTGATTAGAAAGCCACATAGTTGCGCAGTCGAGCAAAACAGCGGTATCGCCGCTGATCCCGGCGAGGGTTCGCCCGACCTCCAAAGGCTCTTCGATGGTGCGCCAACCGTCGCCGCGCAGCCTTTGATGGCGAGTAATTTTGTCTTTCATTTCAGTGTCAAAGGCCTGGGCTGTGGCGAAATAGACCCGTGCGCGCCCGGTGCTGGTGACCAGGGTTTCCGCGAACATCGATTTGCCCGAAGCGGCGCCGCCTAGAATAAGACTGAGTGGAGGCAACAAGATTAATCCCTTTTTAATGATCCGATGTGCTATACCGTCCGTAACACTGATCACACGCGCCAGAAAGAGCGGGCCACCAGGCCCGACTGCCCACACAGGGGGATGACCATGCCGTTGGACAGTGACCAATCTATGAACATGTCTCGCATCGCGATGAAGGCCGAATTGCTCGACGCAGAAACGGAGCAGCGATTGGCTTACGCTTGGCGGGACCAAAGGGATGAGCAAGCGTTGCATCGCTTGATCACCGCCTACATGCGGCTCGCCATTTCGATGGCGGCGAAGTACAAGCGCTATGGCGCGTCGATGAATGATCTGATCCAAGAGGCGGGTCTGGGCCTGATGAAGGCGGCGGACAAGTTTGACCCTGATCGTGGCGTTCGGTTTTCGACATATGCCGTGTGGTGGATCAAAGCGTCCATTCAGGATTACGTGATGCGGAACTGGTCGATGGTCCGGACAGGATCCACCAGTTCGCAAAAATCGCTCTTCTTCAACATGCGCCGGGTTCAGGCCCAGATTGAGCGTGAGGCGATGTCGCGTGGCGAAGAGTTGGACGGGCATCAGTTGCGCGAAATGATTGCCCATGAAGTGGGCGTGCCCCTTCGCGATGTGGAAATGATGGAAGGCCGGTTGTCAGGTTCGGACTTTTCTCTCAATGCAACGCAATCCGTTGAGGATGAGGGTCGCGAGTGGATCGACACGATTGAGGATGATGGCCCACGTGGTGATGAGCTCGTCGAAGAGGATCATGATCTCGGCGCGCTCCGCGGATGGCTTGGCGATGCGATGTCCAAGCTCAATGATCGAGAGCGGTTCATCGTGCGTGAACGCAAACTGCGGGACGAGCCTCGCACACTGGAAAGCCTCGGCAATGAGCTGAGCCTCAGCAAAGAACGGGTGCGTCAGCTTGAGGCCGCAGCGTTCCAGAAAATGCGCAAGCATCTGGAACGCCATGGGTCCGAGGTTCACAACCTGCTCGCTTAATCCAACCCTTCCTTTCGCTGGCATGGTTTTGTCCTGCGCGGTCCCCGCGCGGGACATTTTTTTGGCAGGCAGGGGCGGGCCTATCAACACACTTGGCCTGCTCTTGTGCCTGCCGCGGGGCAAGTCTAGGCTGAGCCACGGGAATTTCGGAGCGCGCCCATGCTGGTCTCCAGACGCATATTGTTGATCATCGGCGGCGGGATCGCGGCCTATAAATCGTTGGACTTGATCCGGCGGCTGCGCGAGCGTGGCGCGTCGGTGACGCCGGTTTTGACCCGGGCAGGCGCGGAATTTGTGACACCCTTGTCGGTGTCCGCGCTGGCGGGCACCAAGGTGTTCGGGGATCTGTTTGATCTCACGGACGAGGCTGAGATGGGTCATATTGAGCTGTCGCGCAGTGCCGATCTGATCGTGGTGGCCCCGGCCACGGCAGATCTGATGGCCAAGATGGCGGGCGGGCAGGCGGATGATCTGGCCTCGACCCTGCTGCTTGCGACGGACACGCCGGTGCTTGTGGCGCCGTCGATGAATGTCCGCATGTGGGAGCATGCCGCCACGCAGCGCAATATCGCGACGCTTGCGGGCGACGGCATCGGGTTTGTCGGCCCCAATGAGGGCGACATGGCCTGCGGTGAGTTCGGGCCCGGGCGCATGGCGGAACCCCTCGAGATTGTCGCGGCCCTGGAGGCACGCCTGGCGGGCGGTCGGATGGCGGGCAAGCGCGTGTTGGTGACATCCGGCCCCACGCATGAACCGATTGATCCCGTGCGGTATATCGCGAACCGGTCGTCGGGGGCACAAGGCGCGGCCATTGCACGGGCGTTGATGGCGTTGGGGGCAGAGGTGGTGTTTGTCAGCGGTCCTGCCGATGTGGCCCCGCCGGACGGTGTCGAGGTGGTCTCTGTCGGGTCTGCGCGCGACATGCTCGCGGCCGTCGAAGCCTCGCTGCCGGTGGATGCGGGGGTTTTTGCCGCCGCGGTGGCCGATTGGCGCGTGGCCACGGCCTCTGACACCAAGTTGAAGAAATCCAAAGACGGCCTGCCGGTGCTGCAGTTTGAGGAAAACCCCGACATTCTGGCCAGGGTGAGCCAAATGGAAGAGGGCCGCCCCAAACTGGTGGTCGGGTTTGCCGCGGAAACCGACGATGTGGTGGCCCATGCCACGGCCAAGCGCGCGCGCAAGGGCTGTGACTGGATTGTGGCCAATGATGTGCGGCCCGAAACCGGCATCATGGGCGGGGCGGAAAATGATGTGACGTTGATCACCGATGGCGGGGCGGAAGACTGGCCGCGCATGTCGAAAGATCAGGTGGCGAAACGGTTGGCAGATCGCATTGCGGACGCGCTCACGTGATGTGATGCCTCCGGCGGGAGTATTTTTGGCAAGATGAAACCAGCAGGTGGTGTTCTAGTGAAATGTGTCTGGGAGCCGGGTGCGGATCGCGCGCTTGGATTGCCGCGCTATGAAACGGCGGGTGCCGCGGGCGCGGATATTCGGGCGAATTTTCCTGATCGGGGCGCGGTGCATGTTGCGCCCGGGGGGCGGGTCTTGGTGCCAACGGGGCTGCGGGTTGCGGTGCCGGAGGGCTATGAGCTGCAGCTAAGGCCGCGATCTGGCTTGGCGCTCAAGCATGGGATTACCCTGCCCAATGCGCCCGGCACAGTGGACAGTGATTATCGCGGCCCGCTTGGGGTGATCGTGATGAATGCAGGCGAGGCGGGTTTTGAGATCACCCACGGGATGCGCATCGCCCAGATGATCATAGCACCGGTGGTGCAGGCTGAGTTTGCGTCTCAGGACACACTGCCCGACACCGCGCGGGGTCCGGGCGGGTTTGGATCAACCGGGGTTGGGCGATGATGCTCGTCTTTGGTCTTGCCGCCGGTCTCTGGGGTCTGGGGGCCGCGCTGCGCACGCCGTATCAGGCGCGGTTTTTGATGATTGGCCTTTTGTGGGTGGGCGTTGTGGCCTTGCATATCCTTCTGCCTGTGGGCCATCCGCTGCGCGAGGCCACAGGGGGATCGGCGGCGTTTTGGGTGGTGTTTGCCGCCCTTGCGGGGGTCGCGTTCAGCTATGGCAAGGTGGTGCAGTTTCTCAAGGGCACGGCGGAGCGCCGCAACACGCCGGTCCAGAAAGGCCCGTTTTCGGAGGCAGAGCTGGATCGCTATGCCCGTCACATCGTCCTGCGCGAAATCGGAGGGCCGGGGCAGAAGGCGTTGAAAGATGCGCGCGTGTTGGTGGTGGGCGCAGGCGGGCTTGGATCGCCCGCGTTGCTCTATCTTGGGGCGGCGGGCGTTGGCACATTGGGTGTGATTGACGATGATCTGGTCGACAATTCCAATTTGCAGCGGCAAGTGATCCACCAAGACAAAGACATCGGGCGGCCCAAGGTGCAATCGGCCTATGAGGCGGTGCGCGCACAGAACCCCAATATCGAGGTGCGCAGCTACACACGGCGCTTGACCGAAGAGATCGCAAAGGACCTGTTTGCCGACTACGATCTGGTGCTCGATGGCAGCGACAACTTTGAGACCCGGTATCTGGTCAATGCCGCGGCCGTGGCCACAAAAACGCCGCTCATCTCGGGCGCGCTGTCGCAATGGGAGGGGCAGTTGAGCCTCTTTGATACGGCCAATGGCACGCCGTGCTATGCCTGTGTTTTCCCAAAACCGCCCGCAGAGGGACTTGCGCCCTCTTGCGCGGAAGCCGGGGTGTTCAGCCCTCTGGCGGGCATTGTGGGCACGATGATGGCAGGAGAGGCGATCAAGCATCTGACGGGCGCGGGGGAAACGCTCCGAGGGCAATTGTTGATCTATGACGCGCTCTATGGCGAAAGCCGCCGGGTGAAAATTCACAAGCGCGCGGATTGCACAGTGTGCGGTGCAGGCGCCAAAGACTGACAGCTTGCCTTTTCATTCCACCGGCCCGGGCCTAGGTAGAAAGGAAAGGAGACCTCTCATGTCCAATCCGCTGCTCGATCCCTGGTCCACGCCGTTCAATATTGCCCCGTTTGACAAAGTGGAGGACGCGCATTTCGAACCGGCGTTCGACGCCGCACTGGATCAAGCGCGCGCTGAGATAGAGGCGATTGCGGCCAACCCCGAGCCTGCCAGTTTCGCCAACACGATCGAGGCGTTGGAGCAGGCGGGCAAGACGCTCGACAAGGTGTTGTCGGTGTTCTTTTCCGTCTCGGGTGCGGATACCAACCCGGACCGGCAGGCCTTGCAGCGGGCTTTTAGCCCGAAATTGGCGGCGTATTCCTCTGATATCTATGAAAACACGGCGCTTTTTGAGCGGATCGACGCGCTTTGGAGCGCGCGAGACACGCTTGACTTGAGCGCGGAGGAGCAGCGCCTTTTGATGCTGACGCGGCGGGGGTTTGTTCGGGCCGGGGCGGCGCTGACCGGGGCGGAGGCCGCGCGCATGCGCGAGCTGCGCGCGCGGCTGGCAGAGCTGGGCACTGCCTTCACGCAGAACCTTTTAGCCGATGAGGCCGGGTGGCACATGGCGCTCTCGGAGGATGATCTTGAAGGCTTGCCGGATTTTGTCGTCTCGACAGCGCGCGAGGCCGGGCGGGAGACAGGGGCGGACGGGCCTGTTGTGACGCTGTCTCGCTCGCTCATCGTGCCGTTCCTGCAGTTTTCCCCACGCCGTGATTTGCGCAAAAAAGCCTTCGAGGCGTGGGAGGCGCGCGGCGCGAATGGCGGCGAGACGGACAACCGCGATATCACCACCGAAATTCTGCAATTGCGCCAGGAACGTGCGCAGCTTCTGGGCTATGACAGCTTTGCGGATTACAAGCTTGAAACGGAGATGGCGAAGACGCCGCATGCGGTGCGCGATCTGTTGATGCAGGTGTGGGAACCGGCCAAGGCGCGGGCGGAGGCGGATGCAGACATGCTGACCGCGATGATGCGCGCGGATGGCATCAACGCCGATCTGGAGCCGTGGGACTGGCGCTATTACGCGGAAAAACGCCGCAAAGCCGAGCATGACCTCGATGAGGCGGCGTTGAAGCCGTATCTGCAGCTCGAAAAGATGATCGAGGCCGCATTTGCCTGTGCGCACAGGCTCTTTGGGCTGGAGTTCAAGCCGCTCGAGGTTGCGCTCTATCACCCCGATTGCCGGGCGTGGGAGGTGACGCGCGGGGGCAATCATGTGGCGGTGTTCATCGGGGATTACTTTGCGCGTGGCTCCAAACGGTCGGGGGCGTGGTGCAGTGCCATGCGTGGTCAGGCCAAGACGCCCAAGGTCCAGGGCCCTGTGGTGATCAACGTGTGCAATTTCGCCAAAGGGGAGCCTGCGCTTCTGAGTTACGATGACGCGCGCACGCTGTTTCACGAATTCGGTCATGCGCTGCACCAGATGCTGTCTGACGTGCGGTACGAATCGCTCTCTGGCACCAATGTGGCACGCGATTTTGTGGAGCTTCCCAGCCAGCTTTATGAACACTGGTTGGAAGTGCCCGAGGTGCTGGCCGAGTTTGCCACCCATACGGAGACGGGCGCG
>JBCBWJ010000205.1:0-5905 GCA_039817165.1 Pseudomonadota bacterium
GCCTTTGGTCACGGTCACCACATTGTCGGAAAGCGCCTCCCAAATCGCCGGGGCCTCATCACCATACGCCGCCTTGACCCACATCAGCAGGCCCAGACCGGGAGTGGAGGAGCGGGGATCCTGAATGAGAATCTTGATATCGCTCTCGGCCAGGGCCTTCAGGCTGTCCGGCGCGGCCATGTCGGCGTTGTGGACAAAAGCAAAGTAACCCCAATCATAGGGCACAAACGTGTCGTCGGCCCAATCGATGGGCAGATCAAACTCTGCACTTACGGCATGGGTGGCAAAGAGGCCCGTGTCCTTGGCGGCGGTCACGAGATTTGTGTCGAGGCCAAGCACCACATCGGCGTCAGAGCTTGCGCCCTCCAGTTTGATGCGCGCGAGAAGGGCCGCGCCGTCCTCAATTCCCACGAGCTTGAGATCACAGGCGCATTCAGCCTCAAACGCCGCCTCCACTTGTGGGCCAGGCCCCCAGTCCGAGACAAAGCTGTCATAGGTATAAACGGTCAGTTCCGGTGTGTCTGCGATCGCAGACGTGGCACCAAGAAATCCCGCAGCAAATACAAGATGTTTCATATCATCCTCCATTGCGGCGCGAGGGCAAAGGCGGATGTAAACCCGTTACCTTCCCTCCGCCGGTTCTAGCCGGTTCAGGTTCAACGGGTTCGCTTGCGCATCTCAGTCCGGGCTAGGCCAGGACACCCCGAGGTAGGCCGGACATTAGGAGGGGGATGGGCGGAGTGCAAGGGCGCACCTTGTGGTTTGCGCCCTTGGAAACGCGAGGCAGTCCGTCAGGACTGATGAGCGGTGCGTTACATTTCCATGATCGGTGCGACCTCGACCGTGCCCGTGCCGCTTTGGACAATAGGACAGCCTTTCGCCATCTCGCAGGCCTCTTCGACGCTGGCGGCCTCGACAATGGAATAGCCGGACAGCGGGTTTGCGCCGCCATTATCGGCCACGGACCCTGCAGACACGGTCTTGGACAAGCCCACTGGCGCGCCCATGTCATGGCAGTTTTGCTCCATGCCCCCGAGCCAGGCCTCCCACTTGGCCATTTCAGCGGCACCTTCCTCTGGCGTTTGAGGCGCGCCTCCGCCCCCGTGATAGGCGAACAGGTACTTGGTCATGATCTTCTCCTCTGCGATCAAGTTGCGGTTTCCAGATACGTGGCGAGCGAAGCAAGCGAGCTGTTCCAGCCTTGGGTGTGGCTGACGCCGACTTCATCATCGCCCAATCCGCGATGGTCGATGATCAATTTCGCACCTTTTGATGCGGCCTCTACCGTGAGGGTGACAAAGCTTTCGGGGCCCCGCTGATCGGCATCGTCATGCCAACCCCATGTGTACCCGATGGAGCGGGGCGGCGTGACATGGGTGATCTGTCCTGAGACCTTGTAGCGGGTGCCGTCGGCGGTGAATAAAACCATGAACCAGGGGCCGGTCTTGCTGAAGTCCGTCTGACCTTCGGTGACGCGCGAGCCCTCTGGCCCAAACCAGGACAGGGTCTCATCAGGGTGCGTTAGAGCCTGAAACAGGCGTTCAGGGGCGACGGGAAAATCCCGTTCTATGCGGATGTCTGTCATGTGTCGTCTCCTTCGCTCAAAGTCAGATGCGCTTCGAGCCGGTCGAGGGACGCCCCCCAGAATGTTTTGTGATCCAGGGTCCAGTCCGCGATGGCGCGCATCGCCTCGGGCCGGACGGAATAGAGCCGTTTCGTGCCCTCGATCCGCTGGTGGATCAGACCGGCCTCGCGCAGCACCTTGAGGTGGCGCGACATGGCGGGTGCGCTGATCTCAGATTGGGCCACAAGGGCGCCTGCAGGCATTTCGCCTTCAGCCATCAGGCGTTCAACCACGCTCAGCCGCGTGGCATCCGAGAGCGCCGAGAATTTGTGGATCAGGGTTGTCATGCTAAATATTTAACTGATTCGTTAATTAACGTAAACAGAAATTAATTCAGCATAAAAATGGCCGGCCCTTCGAAAGGGGCCGGCCTTTTGGCTTTCAGCGCTTTGAGGTCAACTGGCCGCTTTGAGCATGTCGTCGCGTTTGAGTTGATCATAGGTCTTGTCCAACGCAATGGTCGCGCGTTCCATCAGTATGTCCACCTCGTCTCGGGTGATGATCAACGGCGGGGAGATCACCATACGGTCGCCAACGTGACGCATCACCAATCCGTTCCCGAAACAATGCTCGCGGCACATCAGGCCGACGGTCCCCTTGTCCGAAGCAAAGGCGGCACGGCTTTCCTTGTGCGGGGTCAAAGCGATGGACCCGATCATGCCTTCGATCACGGCCTCGCCCACCAGCGGATGGTCGGACAGCGTTTCCCACTTCTGCTTGAGGTAAGGCGCGATGTGGGTGCAGGCGTTTTCCACGATCCCGCCTTCATCCATCAGACGCAGGTTCTCAAGCGCGACCGCGCAGGACACCGGATGACCGGAATAGGTGTAGCCGTGCGAGAACTCGCACGCGTTCAGCACACCCGCCACCTCGTCATTCACAAGCGAGCCACCGATGGGCGCGTAGCCAGAGCTGAGCCCCTTGGCGATCGTCATGATGTCGGGCTTGATGTCGTAGGTTTCAGAGCCAAACCAGTTTCCGGTGCGGCCAAACCCGCAAATCACCTCATCAGCGATCAGCAGCACATTGTACTTTTTGCAGATACGCTGAATTTCCGGCCAGTAGGTCTTGGGCGGGAGGATAACGCCGCCCGCGCCCTGGATAGGTTCACCGATAAAGGCGCCGACCGTGTCTTGCCCGTGATGCAGGATCGCTTCTTCCAACTCTTGCGCGCGCATCAACCCGAACGCGTCGGGGTCCATGTCACCGCCCTCGGCGTACCAATAGGGCTGTCCAATGTGGTGGATGTCGGCAATCGGCAGACCGCCCTGCGCGTGCATGTAGGTCATTCCGCCCAAGGACGCGCTTCCCATGGAGGAGCCGTGATAGGCATTCACGCGACTGATAATCTTCTTTTTCTCCGGCATGCCCTTTTGATCCCAATAGGTGCGGACGATGCGGATATTGGTGTCGTTCGCCTCCGACCCGGAGCTGGCGTAGAACACGTGGTTCAGATCATGGGGCGTGAGGGAGGCCAATTTCTCGGACAGGGCAATCGCGGGCACGTGGGTGGTCTGAAAGAAGGTGTTGTAATAGGGCAGTTCTTTCATCTGGCGCGCGGCGGCCTCGGCCAATTCATGGTGACCATAGCCCAGGTTCACGCACCAAAGCCCCGCCATCGCATCCAGCATTTCATTGCCGTCGCTGTCGGTCAGGGTCACGCCCTTGGCCCGGGTGATGACGCGCACGCCTTTTTTCTCAAGGTCGTTGCCATGGGTGAACGGGTGCAGATGGTGCGCGGCATCGAGCGCCTGAAGCTCTGCCGTGGGCATGTGATTGCTGATCAACGTCATGGGCGTCACCTTTCAAACCTGTTGGAAATCGGGCGCGTGTCACCCTATGGCATCAACAATATGATCAAATTATTGCCTGTCAATCCAATCAAAGGTCGCGGGGGTCGGTGTGCAATGCGGCGCGCACCTGGTCCATGCCTTGGGTGACATCTTCCCAAAAGGCGTTTGCGGCGGCGTCTTCATCCTTGGCCGCCATTGCTTCCAGCAATTCTTGGTGCCGGTCGGGAAGGTCAAGCGCGACCATGCGGGCGCAGACCACGCGCAAAAGCGGACCAAAGCGCAACCAAAGCCCTTCGGCGAGTGCTGCAAGAATGGGCGTGTCCGCCAACACGTAGACTTGGTGATGAAACTGAAAATTCCGCTCCATGTAGGCGCGAATGTCATTGCGGGCGATCGCGCGGTCCAGATCCTTGTCGATGCGTTCGAGATCCTTGATGTCATAGCGGCTCGCGCGGCGGGTGGCGAGGCGGGCCATGTGCGGATCAAGCCACTGACGCGCGGTGACAAACTCATCAATATGGGCCAGCGTCGTTTCTGGTACGCAGACCCTTCGGTTGCCCTGAAATTCAAGTGCGCCCTCGGCGATCAATCGGCGGATCGCCTCGCGCACCGGGGTCACGCCTGCATTGAGTTCCTGCGACAATCCTTGGATCGTCACTGCGTCACCCGGCGCCAAGTCACCGAACAGCACCATCTCGCGAAGGCGACGATAGATCACCTCGTGGGCCGGGAGCGGCGCAGGCGTGCGCGCGGGTTTCGATCTGTCCTGTGGCAATGGAAGTTGCAGCCCGAGTAGAGACGCCACACTTCGGCGCAAGGAAAGGCCATACTGTCACCTCTGGATTTATTGATCAAATCTGTTTTGAGTGAACCGACGCAACGTGATGAGGGTGCTATGGCCGATCTGGCGCGCATTTGGGAAGACAAGGCCTATGGCAGCACGCCGATTGAGGAGTGCTGGTACGCCGATACGGTCGATCTGGGTGGATGGCCGCAATTGCAGGGCGACGAAGAGGCTGATGTGGCGATTATTGGCGGTGGCTTCACCGGATTGTCGGCGGCGTTGCATCTGGCGGAGGCGGGTGTGCGCGCCACCGTACTTGAAGCGCAGCAGCCTTTCTGGGGCGCATCGGGCCGCAATGGCGGGTTTTGCTGTTTGGGAGGCGCGAAGGCCGGGTATTCGGACATGAAGAAAATGTTCGGCGAGGCGGAAGCGCGCAAATGGTTCCAGACGGAGCGCGCGGCGGTCGAGTTCGTGGGCGACCTGATTGATCGGCTGGGCCTCGACGTGGATCGACATTCCGATGGCGAAACGCTCTTGGCGCACCGGCCCAAGGATTATGAGGACATCAAGAACAGCATAGATCAGACACGTGATCTTTACGGCGTGGAGCCGGAGCTGATCCCGCCGGACCAACTGGCCCAAGCGGGGCTGAAGGGGCCGTTTCATGGCGGGATGCAGGTGCCTCTCGGGTTCGCGCTCAACCCGCGCAAATATGCCTCTGGTCTGGCGCAATCGGCGAAAGCGGCCGGGGCCAAGATTTACGGTGAAAGCGCTGTTACCGGGATCGAGGCACAAACAGGCGGCGGGTACGTCCTGCGCACTAAAACAGGCTCTGTTAAGGCCAAAAAGTTCATCGTGGCCACCAATGGCTACAGCTCTGACAACCTGCCCTCATGGATGAAGGGGCGCTATATCCCGACGCAATCGGCCATCATCGTGACACGCGAGATGACCCCGGAGGAGTTATCGGCCCAAGGGTGGACGAGCACTCAGATGTGCTATGACACACGCAATCTGCTGCACTATTTCCGGCTGATGCCCAATGGGCGAATGCTCTTCGGGATGCGCGGGGCGTTGACGCACACCGCAGAGACTGAAGCGCAAAATCGCGCGCGGGTGCGGGCCGATTTCGACGCGATGTTCCCGGCCTGGCGGCATGTGGAGACACCTTACTATTGGTCGGGTTTTGTGTGTCTCACGCGTGATTTTCTGCCCTATGCGGGGCCGATCCCGGACATGCCTGGCGGGTTCGCGGCCTTTGCCTATCACGGCAATGGTGTCTCGATGGGGAGCTATTCTGGCGCGCTTTTGGCGGATCTGGCACAGGGCAAATCGCCCGAGCGTCCCTATCCTGCACAGATGCGGCACGAGCCGCGGCGGTTTCCCTTGGGGCGGTTCCGACGATTGCTGATGCGGCCTGCCTACCTCGCCTATGCGTGGAAAGATCGCTAACCCTGCGGCGTCTTGATCGCGCGGGCCTGACCGCGTTGCAACCCGAGATAGCGTTCACGGGCGATGATGATGATGCCCGCGCTGATCACAATCGACGCACCAAGCAGCATTTGCTTCGTCGGCACCTCGCTGAAAAAGACGAAGCCGATGATGATGGCAAACAGCATTGAGGCATAATCAAACGGCGCGATGACAGAGGCATCGGCGAAACGGTAGGCCGAGGTCAGGAAGATCTGAGCGGTGCCCCCAATG
>JBCBWJ010000206.1:0-5899 GCA_039817165.1 Pseudomonadota bacterium
ACCTCCGCGGCGATATTTGCTCGGGATCTACGCCAAGAACGGACAGGATCAAAAAGCAGCCCGGATGCTTCGCCAACTCAGGGCGATAGAACCAAGTTTCAATATCGACACCTTTCTTGGCGATCCAAACTATCCCATCAGTCTGCTCCGGCGGCAGGGCATGATAGACCGTGCGCGGCTCTGCGATTTAGCTTACATCTGATCGCGCAAACACACTTCTCTTGTGCCCTTCCCTGCCCTAACCACAAGATAAAGCAGAAAAGACTTGCACGAATCCCGTTAACCCTTCATTCAATTACGAAACAAGGCGATCCAGACGGAAAAAGCCGTAACAAACACATCGAGGGCAGCTATGGATCAGGTAGTCCGGCGCATTGATCAGCTCGTTGGCGATCACGCCGAACGGCTGTCTGAACGGTTGCAGGCACACCGCGCGCAGCTCTTCCCCCCCAATGCCCGCAAGGAACTGCGGAAATTCACCAGCGGTGAGGTGGCCAAGCTGCTGGGCGTCAAAGACCCCTACCTGCGCAAGCTGCATCTGGATGGCAAAGGGCCGCAGCCTGACATTGGGCCGGGTGGGCGCAGACTCTATTCGCCTGACGACATCCATGCCCTACGGCAACTGCTGGAAAAGGGCACCAAAACGCCCGGCACCTACCTGCCTGGGCGGCGCGACGGGGACCACCTGCAGGTCATCACCGTGATCAACTTCAAGGGTGGGTCCGGCAAAACCACCACTGCCGCCCATCTGGCGCAAAAGGCCGCGCTTGATGGCTACCGCGTGCTCGCCATTGACCTCGACCCGCAAGCGTCGCTGTCAGCCCTGCACGGGTTTCAGCCCGAATTCGACCTGCTCGACGGTGGCACACTCTACGATGCGATCTGTTATGACGATCCGACCCCCCTGCCCCAGATCATTCAGAAAACCTACTTCCCCAATCTCGACATTGTCCCCGGCAATCTCGACCTGATGGAATTCGAACACGAAACGCCGCGGGCGCTGGCCAATCAGGATGGTGCGTTGTTCTTTACCCGTGTCGGGGCTGTTCTGGCCGACGTCGAAAACGACTACGACATTGTCATCATGGATTGCCCGCCGCAACTTGGGTTCCTGACGATGAGCGCCCTCAGCGCCGCAACTGCCATCCTGGTCACCGTGCACCCGCAAATGCTGGACGTGATGTCGATGTGTCAGTTCCTGCTGATGACGTCCAACCTGCTTGGGGTCGTGGCCGACGCTGGGGGCGACATGAGCTATGATTGGCTGCGCTACGTCATCACCCGTTACGAACCCGGAGACGGGCCGCAAAACCAGATGGTCAGCTTTATGCGGTCAATGTTTGGCGAACATGTACTGAACCATCCGGTGCTCAAATCCACCGCCATTTCCGATGCGGGGATCACCAAGCAAACGCTCTACGAAATCGAAAAGGCCCATTTTACCCGCGCAACCTACGAACGCGCCATCGAGTCGTTGGACGCTGTGAATGGTGAGATCGAGGGCCTCATTCAACAGGCATGGGGGCGCTGATGGCACGCAAGGACCTGATGAAAGGATTGATGGCCGCACCGGAGGACAAGGCACCCTCCCCTGCCCGGCCTGCCTATACCAAGGGCGCGATTGGCGCGGTCTCGCGCAGCATCGCCGATCTCAAAAGCCGGTCCGTCGTCGAACTTGATCCGCACAGGATCGACTCCGGCGGGATCAAGGACCGGCTGGAATTCGACGAAGGTGCCCATGCGCAACTCATGGCCTCGCTCCGGGATCACGGGCAGCAGGTGCCCATACTGGTGCGCCCGCACCCCGACAACAAAGACCGCTATCAAATCGTCTATGGGCGCCGTCGTGTTTTGGCGCTGCGGGATCTGGGTTTGCCCGTCAAGGCGATGATCCGTGACCTCGACGATGCGGCACTGGTCATGGCCCAGGGGCAGGAAAACACCGCGCGCAAGGATCTCAGCTTTATCGAAAAGGCGAACTTTGCCCGGCAGATGACCGATGCGGGATACGACCGTCGCGCCATTTGCGATGCACTCTCGATCGACAAAACGGTGATCAGCCGCATGCTGACCGTCGCGGCTGCGGTCCCGGTCGAGGTGATCGAGGCGATTGGCTCCGCCCCCGGTATCGGCCGTGATCGATGGCTGCTGTTCTCCGGACTCTGGGAAAAGAGCGCCGCGGATGCCGACGCCGCGAGTGACATGCTTGCCGTCTCTCTGGCCCCGGATTCCGATAGCCGGTTCGAGGACCTATTGACATGGCTTCAGCGCCGCGCACCGCCTGCAGAGGAAGAACGCAAAGTGGTTCGCACTCCCAAGGCCCTGCTGCGATCCGAAGACGGCGCCGTCTTCGGCGATATCAGGCGCAGCGGCTCAACCATGACACTGACACTCCGGTCGCGATCTGTTGACGGATTTGACGATTGGCTCGCCGAAAACATCGAAGGAATTCACCGCGATTGGGTCAGATCCACGCGCGGCGAATAAGCGGGCGATGACCCGTAACCCATTACAGGCAAACAGAAAAACAGGAGGCACGAGCAGACAGAACCAAAGAAAAAGCCCCCCGAGGCGACACCCCAGAAGGCTCTTTTGATCTAGCACCTCAAAGATAGCCCGCACAGTTGACAGCTGTCAACAACCGTCGATTCGGACGGGCAAAAAAGTTTTGTCTCGTGAAAATTTATGGAACGACTTACAACGACGCCCTTTGGGTGCCGGCCGGTCTCGGCTGGCCTTTTGGCAGCCCAAGCCCTGTCGAAGGCCCCTGCCCCGGATCCACGCGTTTCCAAATGGGACATCTTTCGCGAACTCTGCGTGGCTCGCGCCGTTTTTGGGATTCGGGATCGGGATCTGGCCCTGCTGAATGCGCTGCTGACCTTTCACCCCGGCGATGATCTGGCTGACCGCGAAAATCTGATCGTGTTCCCGTCAAACCGGTCTCTGTCCGAACGGGCGCATGGCATGGCTGAAAGCACCCTGCGGCGCCATCTGGCGGCCCTGGTTCAGGCGGGGTTGATCCTTCGACATGACAGTCCCAATGGCAAGCGTTACGCCCGCAGGGATGCCAACGGGGATCTCAGCCGCGCTTTCGGGTTCGATCTGCGCCCCCTACTCGTCCGGGCCGAGGAAATCGCCCAGGCCGCCCAAGCCAGCCGCGAAGCCGAGGACGCGCTGAAAACGCTCCGTGAGGCTTGTGTGCTGTTGGCGCGGGATTGTGTAAAGCTTCTGTGCTTTGGCCGCGAGGCGGGCTTTCAGGCGCCTTGGGATGCGATTGACGACGAACTGCGCCTTGCTCAGCGCGCTCTGCGCCGTCGCCCGGATCGTGATCTGCTTGAGGCGTTGAAAATGCAGCTCTCCGACCTTCTCAAGACCTTGGAAAGTATTTGTTCGGCAGAAGAAATGAGCGGCAAAGACGTCAAAAATGAGCGGCACCATCAGAGTTCAAAACCAGAAACCTCTGAATCTGAAAAAAGCACAGAAAACCTTGAACCAAACGATCCGCCCCCAGAAACTGTTCCGCTGTTTCTGGTTCTGAAGGCCTGTCCCGACATCACAGACTACGGAGGTGGCGAAATACAACGCTGGTCCGATCTTTTGGAAACTGCCGGATCCGTTAGTGGCATGATGGGAATCAGCCGTTCGGCCTGGGCGCAAGCGACAGAGGTCATGGGCCCCTACTCCGCCGCAATCGCATTGGCTTGCATGTTGCAACGGGTTGACCAAATCCGTTCGCCCGGGGGGTACTTGCGGCATCTGACGGATCAAGCGGTTTTGGGCGCGTTTTCCCCTGCCCGTATGGTCATGGCTCTGCTGAACAGCTCTGACAGGCAGGCCGCATGACATGTTGGCAGCCGTCAACTCTGGAACCCTCTCGTTAACCTTTGCGTGAGACGTCCGTGAATTGTGTCTGTGGTTTCTCGACTGTCGCTTGTCGGCTATGTCGCACGCTGCCAGCCTTGAACAGTACTTCAAATTGGCGGTCCTGACCACTGTTCCCGCATTTCTGTGGCCATTTTGGGTAATCGGTTCTGGGTAGATTTTCCGGCTCGCCAAGCATTTTTCGACGTTCTTATTTATCAAAGGAATCGTAGCATGCGTATGGAAACCGACTTTCCCGCCCGCAAAGTTCTGGCCTCTAGCCTCGGCGTCGCCGTGGTAGAGATCCTTATCTGGCTCATTCGGGCCAATTGGCCAAATCTGAACATTCCGGATGGCGTCGAAACAGCGATGGTCGTGCTGGTCGCCTTCCTTCTCGGCTATCTCGTGCCGCCGCACCCCCGTGATGGCCTGCGGATGGAGCCGGCAGGATGACCCGGCTTTGCGCTGCAAAGGGCTGTCGGCGCGCCGTAACCGATGATGCGGCGGGTCTTCTATGCTCGGCTCATTACTTGTTGCTGCAAAAGGGCCAGGACTTTGAGATTGATGGCCGTGCATCCAAGGTAACAAAGGCGGCCATAACCGAGATGCGGCAACCCGCACTTACACCCGAAAAGCGACGGCTGCGCACTGCCATTTTGACAGTTGGTTTCGCGGCGTTGGTCCTCCTTGTCGAGGTCATTGAACGGTCCCGACTCGATGTACCCGGCGGCGCGGTCAGGCTCAGTTGGGACAGCATCGATATCGCTGCGGACAATGCGGTTCCAGTCTTGATGATCCTTTTTATCCTGTGGGTGTTCATCTTTGTCCTTGGAGTCGGCGCCGGCTTCGTGGGTCGTGCAATGGGATGGTTGGTTGGGTTCGCCGTTTTACTTCCGCGCGCAACAATATGGGTCTTGATCTTTTGCTTGAACGGTGCGCGGCGGTTTGCGGCCTGGTTCAACTGGCTGCACGGGATGATCCCTTATGAAAAAGGGCTCCGATGGGCGAAGGGCGAAGCACTCGTGGTTCCCAGCTTGCGCAAGATGATTGATGATCTGGACGCTTGGGCAAGTAAGCAGAAAAGCCGGGTGAAGGATTGGCTGAAGTGGGCAAAGTTAGGAAGTTTTGGCGTTCCGATTGGGCTGTTGAAATGTCTCGAAGGACTTTTGGACCATGGACGTAATCTAATCCGTGTTTCGCTCTTCGTGATCGTTCCGTCGGTTCTTGGCGTCGCTGGTGCGACACATATCCGGATCAATGATCTTGAAAGTCGGCTCGCCATGGATTTTCCCTGTGGAGTTGACGCACAGAAAAAAGGCATCCCGGAGACCATGGGCGGTTGGTGGAGCCCTTGGCTGAGTTTTGTTCGGATGCAAGTCGCCTGTGGTCACTTGGTTCTAGACGATCGATATCCGGGTTTTGCGTCTGGTTTGGGTTATGATCCGCAGTTTGTGGCGCTGGCAAAGGAAGCAAAAACCTCTCCTAAGCAATTCCGCAGTGAGCCAGTCGCGTATGTGAAAGACTTCGGATCTTGGGCGCTCGTCGCGCGCTCGGCACATACCGGGGCGACGAAGCCTCAGGTTATGATGGTGGATCGGGCGCGTGTCGTCGAATTCGTTGCGACCGATGAAGGTGTCCTCACGCGTGATCGAGATAGCTTGGATCGCCGCGACGACGTGAAAAAGGCAATCATTGAAGAAGCACGCAAGCCGAATGAATGGACGGTTAAGCTGGATAAACTGACTGCGGACGTGACAGAACAGTCGAAGGCGTTCGCTCAGTACCAGCACGAAATGAAAATGGCGTATCATTCGCTCCGCGCGGATAATGGTGCGCTAGCCGAGTTGGCCTTTGGCAATCTGACGAACGTTCAGAGGTTGTCTCAGGACGTCTGGCGTCTGGGTCAGATACCGCATTCGACACCGGTTTTCTGTCCGGTTGTGCGCGTTCGGTGTTCTCCGGGATCTCCAAACACTCCACCGGTGTTTTTGCCGGAGTTGACAGCTGTCAACTCGGCGCTTGCGACCATGCGGGAGCA
>JBCBWJ010000207.1:0-5891 GCA_039817165.1 Pseudomonadota bacterium
ATCAAATCACCCGCAGTTTTTCCTTCAAAAGCGGTCTGTGCCAGATGGTTGGCATAGCTGCTTTTTGCAGCAACAAACACAAAAAGACCGACCATAAGATACCAGATACCGGCGACGAATGCCCCCTGGAACAGCGCCATTATTCCCATAGCCATCAGAAAATAGGCAAAGAAGGCCCCACACTTGGCAGCCGTCCTGGTTGCCGCAAGAGCATCTCCTGTCTTGTGCCAAAGATAGGCGCGCAACATCCGCCCGCCATCCAGAGGAAACGCTGGAATGAGGTTGAACAAGGCCAAAACGACATTGATCAGCGCCAGGTATGATGTTGTCTCGGCGAGGGCCGTCGTTCCGGTCAAAGATGCAATCTGCGCAAGGGTCCAGAACGCGCCCCCAAGGGCAAGGGACATCACAGGGCCTGCAATCGCGACCCAGAATTCAACACCTGCGGACTTGGGCTCAGCTTCAAGCTCCGCAACACCCCCAAACAGAAAAAGTGTGATCGTCCTGATGGGAAGGCCAAACCGTCTGGCCACAACAGAATGCGCCAACTCGTGCAGCAACAGCGATCCGAACAAACCCAGCATCGCGGCCATCGCCATCACCAGATAGGTGACGTTCGTCAAACCGGGCACCGCACCTGGAAAGTAGTGCTGTGACAAACTCCATGTAACAAGCGACGCGATGATCAGCCAACTGGGATCAACCCGAATGTCGAATTGGTTGACGCTGCAGATTTTTATGGCGTTTGAAAACATGTTGGACCCATCTCTGCGCTTAGAATATCGGGCGTCTGCCCGCGGAAATTGATATTGCGCAAGGCGAGTCAGCCCGGATGAAACAATCCACCCACCCCGTAAGCCAAAAGCGCCGCAACGCCGCCGATCAGCAGCGTCTCAAGACCGGAGCGCCACCATTTGGACAGCGACCAGCGGCTTTTGCCGGTCCCGATCAAAAAGAAGGTAAGCAAGGTTGCGACGACGGAAGTGATGAAGGGGTTCGGCAAGCCTAAAACGAACGGCAGCAGGGGCACGGACCCGGCGACCATGAAAGCGGCAAAGGTCGCCAGGGCGGCGCGCATCGGATTTGGTTCTTCCCGGGCCAGACCGTATTCATCGCTCAACATCATTTCGACCCACTTCTGTTTGTTTTGCGAAATCGCAGTGGTCGCGTCGTCCAAAACGGCACCGGATAACCCTCGGTTCTGGAGTATCTGGCGCAACTCTTCCCGCTCGCCTTCCGGGTGCTGCGCGATGTGGCGTTCTTCGACCTCAATGATGCGTTTGCGATCATCCAATTCCGCCTTCGTGCCGGAATAGTTGCTGGCGGCCATTGAGAACCCATCGGCCAGGATATTGGCCAGCCCAAGCGCCAGGATGATGCCGTGAGACAAGCCAGCGCCCTCAACCCCGGAGACGATTGCAAAGGTCGTGACCGCCCCGTCAATCCCACCATAGATGAGGTCCTTGAGATAGTTTTGCGGCTGTTCGCCTGAAAGCCGCTTCGCAATTTCTTCGGGGCTGTGGCCATGATCATGTGTCATTATCGGACTATGAGTGACTGGTTAGGCATCGCATTGAGCAAGATCAAAATCGTTGTGCGCGGCACTGCTACGAAGCCGCATGGAAATTCCCGCGACAACCCTGGCGCAGAGTGTGATCGTCTTTGCGTTCTGCGCGGCCTGCGTGTGGATTGCGGGCGCGCGGCTGGCTTACCTGGCGGATGCGCTGGCGGATCGTTTCAATCTGGCCAAATCGCTCATGGGCCTGCTGGCCTTGTCGCTTGCCACCTCATTGCCCGAGGTCGCAACGACACTGACGGCGGCAATCGGGCAGGCGCGTGATCTTGTCCTCAACAACCTTTTTGGCGGGATCACCTTGCAGACGGCCATCCTCGCGATGTCTGATTTCTGGGCTCGGGGTCCGATCACGAACTACCCGCGCAAGGCCAATCATGCGCTTGAGGCAACCCTATTGGTGCTTTTGCTGTCCGTTGCCCTCGTGATCATCAATCTTGGTGAGACATTCGTTATTGGCGGTGTCGGTTTGGGGAGTGTCTGCATCGCTGTGATCTACGCTGGCGCGATCTGGCTTTTGCGCCGGTATGATGACAGCAGCGATTGGGTGCCTGTCGACCTGCCGGATCCCGACCCGCTGGCCTTTCCGGCCCCCACGGGCCTGACCCGGAGCAGCAATCGGGCCCTGATCTGGCAAGCCATGGCAGCGTGCGTCGCCATTCTTGTCTTCGGTCTGTTGCTCGTCCTTTTCGCAGAGCGTATCGCGGATCAGTCAGGCCTCGGCACCGGCTTCATCGGTGTCACGCTCCTGGCCGCGGCAACCTCTTTGCCGGAGCTGACAACCAGCATCGCGGCTGTACGCATCGGTGCCTATACGATGGCGATCTCCAACATCTTTGGCAGCAACCTGATCATGCTTGTCCTGGTTTTCCCAGCCGACATTCTTTTTCGCGGCGGCCCGATCTTGCAGGACACGTCGCGCACGGTCGGTCTGGCTCTGGCCTTCGGCCTGGTGGTCACCGCGGTCTATCTCATCGGCTTGATTGTGCGACGCAAACCCCGGATTGCAGAGGTCGGGCTGGATTCCATCCTGGTGTTCATAACCTTTTTTGCCAGCCTCGCGGCGTATTACTATGTCCGCTGACGGCGCATTCGGACAGATTTCAGGACTTCAGGAATGACGATGATGGGTACCGCGAAAGCCGCCATCAAAAGCCATTCGTCCAGACCAATCGGAGCCGTCCGCAGCAGGGTCTGCAAAGGCGCCCAATAGACCGCCAGCACCTGCGCGCCCAACGTCACCGCAAGCGCGGCCAGAAGAAACGGGTTGCTCAGCCAACCAATCCGCCACCCGGGCAGATGCAGCGATCGAAAGGCAAAAACGCTGACCTTCTCAAACACCACCATAGCCGTGAAGGCCGTGGTGCGCGCCACCTCAAGACCCTGATCCATCAGGTGAAAGAAGATCCAGAGGCTGGACAGGCCGGTATAAGTGCCAAGCATCACAATCGTGACGATGCCACCGACACCAAGGATCGGTGTGTGCTTGTCGCGCGGGGGTTGCTTCATCTGGTCGGGTTCTGATTTTTCCAGCCCCAATGCCACGGCCGTTACCCCGTCCGTGACAAGGTTCATCCACAGAATCTGCGTCGCCAGAAACACCAAAGGCCCGCCAATTGCGATATTCACAACCAGCGCAATCACTTCACCTGCATTCGATGACAGCAGGTAGCGCACGAACTTTTGCACATTCGCGAACTGCCGCCGACCTTCCGCGATGGCGCGCACGATGGTGGCAAAGTTGTCATCGAGCAAGACCAAATCAGAGGCATCCCGTGCCACATCCGTTCCCCGGATGCCCATCGACACGCCGATATCGGCTTTCTTGAGGGCAGGGGCGTCATTCACACCGTCCCCGGTCATCGCCACGATTTGCGCCTGCTCTTGCAGGGCAGAAACGATCCGCATTTTCTGCTCGGGTTTTGTGCGTGCAAACAAGACGTCTCCGCTGAGCACCTCAGCCAGATCAGCATCGTTCATTGCGTCAAGATCGGACCCGGTGAAATGCCCCGTCACATCCAGGGAAAGCTGTGCGGCAATGGCACCCGCCGTGATCGGGCTATCACCGGTGATCATGATCACTCGAATACCTGCGCTGCGCGCTTGCGCAATCGCATCGCGCACTTCTGCGCGGGGTGGGTCAATGATGCCGACAAGCCCGAGGAAGGTCATGGCCTCTTCGGTGATCTGGGCCTCTGGCGCGTCCCGCTCGGCAAATCCCATGACGCGCAAACCGTCCTGTGCCAGCAGGTTGTAGGCCTCGGTGATCGCTGACCGGTCTGCGGCTGTCATGGCGCGCGGACCACCTTGGGTCATCACTTGCGTGCAGACGTCCAGCACCGGCTCCGGCGCGCCTTTGGTCATGATCTTGGGCCCGCCACTTGCCCGATACAAAACACTCATGCGTTTGCGCGCGCTGCTAAAGGGGATCTCTGCGCGCAGATCATTCGGATCGGGCGGCGGGCACCACCCTTTGTACGCCAGCGTGACCAGCGCCCCTTCGGTCGGCGCACCGATCATCTGCCAACCAGAGCCGTCCTTGTTCAGCTTGGCATGCGTGCAATACTGCCCCACCTGCAACACCGCGCCAAGCACCGGATCATCGTCGGCCCTGATCCGCACGCCATTCAGCGCGATATGTCCGGCGGGATCGTAGCCTGTGCCCGTGACGTCATATTGCCTGTCCAGCGTCCAGATGCGCGTGGCCGTCATCTTGTTTTCCGTCAACGTCCCCGTTTTGTCAGTGCAGATGACAGACGCGGCGCCAAGGGTTTCAACGGCTTGCAATCTGCGGGCCAACGCGTTCTGCCGCACCATCGCTGTCGCCCCAAGCGCCAGCGTGATGGTCACCACGGCGGGCAGACCTTCAGGCACCATCGCGACGGACAGCGACAGACCCGTCATAACCATCTCCGTCACATCGCGCCCCAGAACCAGACCAAGTGCCGAGACACCCGCTGCAACCAGAAGCGCTGCCGCACCAAGTTGGCGGGCAAGCTGGCTCAACTTGTTTTGCAGGTTCGTCGTCTTTGCGCCCATCGCCCCGGTGAGATCGGCAATCTTGCCAAATTCCGTGGCGGTGCCTGTTGCTGTCACTTCTGCTTCTGCCCGCCCGGCCGTGACGGAGGTTCCGGCGAATATGCTGTCAGAGTGATCTTTTGGGACCGGAACGGATTCGCCCGTCAGCACGCTTTCATCGACAGCCAGCTCTGCGGCGCGCAAAACAGCGGCATCGGCCACCACCTTGTCTCCCGGCGACAAGACAAGAACATCACCGGGCACGACGTCTTCTGCCGCGACCACCTGTTCCTGACCGTCGCGCAATACGATCGCCTGTGGCGACAACAGCTTGCGCAAAGCGGCCAGCGATGTCTCCGCTTTCCATTCCTGCACAAAGCCAAGAGCGGCATTGAGCACGACAACCAACCCGATGGTGATCGCGTCAATCCGTTCGCCCAACACCACTGCCACAACGGCAGCCGCGATCAGGATCAACACCAGAAAGCTGGAAAACTGCCGCAGCAGCACAACAAGCGGACCGACCTGTTTGTGTTCAGGCAACACGTTCAATCCGTACTTTTCACGACGGTCCAACACCTGTTGGCGCGTCAAGCCAATGGGTTGCAAAGACGTTGGCATGGGGCACACCTCATAGGGTTGTTGTGCCTGCTGGTATCGTTTGAAACACAGGTGCACGATTGAGCCATATCAATGGTGCTGGTCGAAAGCGGCATATTCTGGCGACGGTAAAGTCACAGATCAGGAGCAATCGGAATGGCCAACACAACGGCAAAACAGGAAGACACCGGCAAGGCTGCGTTCGACACGATCGCTGACCTTCAGAAAGCCGGCATGGGAAATCTGATGGGAATCGGTACGGCATGGATCGAAGCCATGGGTGCGATGAGCGCAGAAATGGCCGAATTCGTTGCTGATCGGATCAAGGAAGACGTGAAAACGCAGCACGAGATCCTGCATTGCAAGGATGTCGCGGATCTTCAGCGCATTCAGGCCCAATTCATGCAAAAAGCGATTGATCAGTATCAGGCCGAAACGGGCAAGCTGGTTGAAATGGGCACCAAGGCCTTCGTGCCGCCAGACACCTCTGCCTGAGATCCTTCAAACAAGACATCACAAGGCGCGGCTCCTACCTATATGGGGGTCGCGCTTGCATGACATGACCGCTCTATTGAGGGAATTCGCAGGTCACAGCGCGGATCGTTCGATCAGGGCTGACCCTGCGCTGATGTCATCGCTGGGGTGGGTCACGACCTGTTCGCCGGCCTTTAGTCCCCCGGTGACTTCGACCGATGTGTCA
>JBCBWJ010000208.1:0-5889 GCA_039817165.1 Pseudomonadota bacterium
CAGCGCCCGGCGGGTGTGTCGAGCGCCACAAGCGCGCCGGGGCCCTCGCCCGCGCGGATCGTGAGAACCGTACCGGGCAGTATGTTGAGCGCCGAAAGGCCACTGGGCCGCGTGCGAGACAAGATCACGTCATGGGCGGCGACCCTGAGGCGCAGGGCCACACCCGGATCGCGGTCCAGCCGGGGCAGAAAGAGCGGCGCACCGCCTGCATCGAGCTCGGTCAGGCCATCGTCGTGGTGACGCACGACCTGCGCGCGCAAGAGCGAGCCCAGCGCGCGCGCCCCCTCCCCCAGCCCGGCGGGATCGCTCATCACGTCGCTCACGGGGCCTGCCTGCACCACGCGGCCTGACTTGAGCACCACCACCCGGGCGGCAAGGCGCGCCAGTTCCGTGACCGAGTGGGTGACGTAAAGCACGGGCATGTCGAGCGTCTCTTGCACGCGCTCGAAATAGGGCAGGATTTCCGCCTTGCGGGGCTCATCGAGGGCGGCCAGCGGCTCATCCGCGAGGATCAGGCGCGGGCGGGCGAGCAGCGCGCGACCGATCGCGACGCGCTGTGTCTCGCCGCCCGACAGGGTCGCGGGGCGGCGGCTGAGCAGATGGCCGATGCCCAGCATGTCGACGATCTGGTCAAAGCTGGGGCCGGACCGCCCGCGCGCAAACCGGGTCCCATAGTCGAGGTTCTGGCGCACGGTGAGATGCGGAAACAGCCGCGCGTCCTGAAAGATATAGCCCAGCTGGCGGGCGTGCACGGGCAGGGTTTGGGCCGTATTGGTGTCGGTCAGGACCTGCCCGTCCAGGGTGATGCGCGCGCTGTCCGGCGCAAGCAGACCCGCAACGGCCCGCATCACGGAGGTCTTGCCCGACCCGGACGGGCCAAAAAGCGCGGTCACCCCCGGCGGGGCCTCGAACGCCACATTGAGCTCAAAGCCCGCAAAGGCGTGGCGGAGCGCGACCGAAAGCGTCATGCGCCCCCCATCCGCCGGGCGACGCGGCGGGCCAGCACCTCCGACAGCAAAAGCGCGCCAAGTGCTATGGCGATGGCCACGAGCACGAGGCGTCCGGCAGCACTTTCCCCGCCCGGCACCTGCAGGAAGGCATAGACCGCAGAAGGCAGGGTTTGCGTCTGGCCGGGAATGTTGGCGACAAAGGTGATGGTGGCTCCGAATTCCCCCATTGCTTTGGCGAAGGCCAGGATGCTGCCGGCCAGAACGCCGGGCAGGATCAAAGGCAAGGTGACGGTGACAAAGACCCAGAGGCGGGAGGCGCCCAGCGTGGCGGCGGCCTCTTCCAGGCCGGGATCGACCGCCTCAAATGACAGTCGGATGGCGCGCACCATGAGGGGGAAGGCCATCACGGCGGCCGCGAGCGCCGCACCGGTCCAGCGGAAGGCCAGCCCGAGACCCAGAGTTTCGAGCGCCCCGCCAAGCCATGTGGACGCGCCAAACGCCAAGAGCAGCAGGTACCCGGTGACCACGGGCGGCAGCACCAAAGGCAGGTGCACAAGGCCGTTCACGATCTGCTTGCCCCGGAACTCCCACCGGGCCAGCGCGTGGGCGGTGAAAATGCCCAAAGGCAGGCTGAGCGCCGTGGCCCAGAGCGAGACCTTGAGCGAGAGCGCCACGGCCTGCCATTCCGCCGGTCCGAGCCAGCCGGTCATTGGGGACCTGCAAGCGGGGTGAAGCCGTGGCGGGCAAAGATCGCAGCGGCGGTGTCGCTTTGCAGATGGGCCCAGAGCGCGCGTGCGGCAGCATCGCCCGAGACCAGCGCCATGGGATAGCGGATCGGCCCATGCAGATCGGGGGCAAAGCGGTAGACAACCTGCACGCGCGGCTCGGCCAGGGCATCGGTGGCGTAGACGATGCCGAAGGGCGCTTCCTTCATCGCCACGAGGCGCAGGGCGGCGCGCACATTGTCGGTTTGTACGACCTGTGGGGCAAGGCGTGTCCAAAGGCCGAGCGCGGTCAGCGCCTCTTGGCCATAGATGCCGGCGGGCACGGCCTCGACCAAGGCCATGGCGAGGCGATCCTTGCCCACGAAATCATCCACGCCCATGTTGGCCAGCGCGATGAACATCATGTCCGCGCGCGCCACGAGGACGAGCTCATTGCCCAGAAGATCGACGCGGCTTTGGGGCACAACCCGGTTTTGCCCTTCGAGATAGGTCATCCAGTCGGAACTGGCGGTGATAACCAGATCGGCGGGCGCGCCCAGCGCGATCTGGCGGGCGATGGTGGAGGTGGCGGCGTAGGACACGGTGACGTCTGCGCCCGGCGGGCTCTCTTCCAGCACCGCATCAAGGGCGGTTTTGAGGCTGGCGGCGGCAAAGACCGTCACGCCTTCGGCTTGCGCGGGCCCGGCAAGCGCCCAGCAGAGGACAACGGATATGAGACGAAGCGGCAGCATGTCGGGGGGAGTATTGAGACGATTGCGGCGGGTGCAAGGTCTATCTGGCGGCGGGTGGCAATCTGTAGGGGGCTACTCGGTCGTTTTGAGCGGGCTGCGCTGGACCATCCAGACCACCAGCAGGGGGATCCCGACCGTCAGGATCGCAACGGTGATGAGCAGCATGCCGAGCTCTGCGTAGTTGGCTGCGGTCTGGATCACACCGGTGTCGCCATCGCGCACCTCGCGCGTCACGGTGAAGATCTGGTTGAGGTATTTCTCGCCCAGGCGGCTGGCCGAGAGCGCCAGATTGGTGAAGGAGGCCATCACCGCAAAGAACGTGGCCTTGAGCGCGACAGGGGCGTTGCGCGCGATCCAGGCGAGCATGGGGATCATCGCGATTTGCGCCAGCGGGCTTTCCACGGCGGTGTCCAGAATGGCGATGAAACGGGCGTCGACGATGCCGCCTGTCACGGCGGCGGTCCAGGTCTGCACGCCGTAGTAAAGCCCAAGATTGGGCAGCGAAAGCACGCCCGCGGCCAGTGTCAGCACCACAATCACGTAGACAATAGAGCGCCGCGCCATCACCGGGCGCAGCACAAGCATCGCCGCCAGAGTGATCACCGCGGTGATCAGCGACAGGACCGAGAGGAACTGTTGATCAAAGCCCAGCACGTCGATGTTGAACCAGGTCAGCCCCTCGCCCGGCAGAGGTGTTGCGCGAAAGGCGAAGATGATCGCGGCGGTGCCCATGAGCATCCGGGCCTGTGCCTGTGGCAGGGCTTGCATCAACTGGCGCATGAGCAGCAGCACGATGGTCATGGAGCCCGCGAAGATGATCTCTTGGCCGTAGGGCACCTGCCCCAGCCCGATGATCAGGGTGAGCACCACAAAGGCCCCGCCGCCGATGAAGTACCAAGGGTTCACCTGCGTGGCCTCATCGCGGGCTTCTGTGGCCTCAAAGGCCTCTTGCGGGGTGAGGCCGGCCGCGATCAAGCGGCGGCGTTTTAGGCGTTTTTGCAGCCCGCCCAGCACGACGCCCGAAACGGAAATCACCGGGATGATCAGCGCGGTCAGGTAGATCGTGGCATAGATCTCTGCCTTTTGCGGCTGGGTGAGGTTTTCGATGCCCGAAAACATCACGATGTTTAAGAGCGCCACCGCCAAGGTGCCGGTGATCAGGGCGAACCGGCCGAGCATCTGCATGGTGACATGCATCGCTTTTTCCTGATCCTCAGGCAGGGGCGCGCCTTGGGCGTCGGTTTTCGGGACGGCCTCGACCGACATCGCATCGGCCACGGCATCCTGGATCACCAGACCGCAGGGGGCGATGATCGTGCTGGCCACGTACCACGAGGCGAGCGGCATCACGGCCTGCATCATCTGGGGCGCCGTGAGCACCAGATACATGATGCCCACACTGAACGCGACGAGACCCGCACCAAACCAGACAAGCACCCATTTCCAGCGCCAGATGATATCGACCAGATGGCCCAGCGGCATTTTCAGCGCCCAGGGGATGCCCGCCCAAAAGGCAAGGCCTGCCAGATAAGCGGCTGATAAATCAAGGTATTCCTTGACAAAAAACGTGCCGACGATGGCGGTCAGCCCGGTGAAGCCGAAGGCGAAATAGACCATGAGCGGCGGCAGGAAGGACCAGCGCATTTGGCGCAAAAGATCGAGGATGATCGCATCGATCCACCCTTTTTGCCGCCCCCTTTGCGCCGTCGTGTCCATTCTTGCCCCTCCCTCAGAGCGGTTGATGTAGGGGCGTGGGCGGGCGGTTTTCAACCGCGCGGCCCTGACGATTGCGCGATTGCGTTACGCGGCCCATTGCTCTTTGTCCACGCCCACGATGTCGGCGACGGACGCGATCCCCTCGGCCTCCAGCACCGCGTCCAGCCCGCGCGCAAGACGCGGCACAAGAGAGAGGCCCTCATAGACCATCGCCGAATAAAGCTGCACGGCATGTGCGCCTGCGCGGATCTTGGTCAGGGCGTCCTCGGCGGTGCTGACCCCGCCCACCCCGATGAGCGGCAGCGCGCCTTTGGTCTCGACCGCGAGCCGGGCCAGAACCCGCGTGGATTTGGCCATCAAAGGCCGGCCCGAGAGCCCGCCAGCCTCGCCCTTGTGGCGGTTTTTCAGGCCCTCGCGCGCCAGCGTGGTATTGGTGGCGATGATGGCGTGCACCCCGGCGGTCAGGGCGACATCGGCGATCTCGTTGATATCCGCATCCGTCAGGTCCGGCGCGATCTTGAGGAACACCGGAATGGGCCGCGCCAAAGCGGTGCGCGCCGCCATCACCCCCGAGAGCAGCCGTGACAGCGCCTCCGCCCCTTGCAGATCGCGGAGCTTTTCGGTGTTGGGGCTGGAGACATTGACCGTGGCAAAATCCAGATGTGCGCCACAAAAGGTCAGCACGCGGGCGAAATCCTCGGCCCGGTCCGCACTGTCCTTGTTGGCCCCGAGATTGAGGCCGATGATGGCGTCTTTGGGGCGGTGCGACAGCCGCTCTGCGGCCTGATCCATCCCTTGGTTGTTGAAGCCGAAACGGTTGATGACCGCGCGGTCCTCGCTCAACCGGAAAAGCCGTGGGCGGGGGTTGCCCTCTTGCGGGCGCGGGGTGATGGCGCCCACCTCCAGAAATCCGAACCCGGCGCGCGAGAGCGGCGAGAGCGCTTCGGCGTTTTTGTCAAACCCCGCGGCCAGACCGATCGGGTTGGGCAGGTCGAGACCGGCCAGACGGGTGCGCAAGCGGGGCGACGTGATGGGGCCGGGCAAAGACGCGAAACCCGTGTTGAGCGCGCGCAAGGCCAGCCCGTGAGCACGTTCAGGTTCAAAGAGACGCAAGAGCGGCAGGCCCGCCTGTTCCAGCCAGCTCATCCGAACGCAGCCCCCGGTTGGGCGGGCGCGCAGCGGAGGAGGCGCGAGGTGTGCACGGCGGCCTGACGGTGCATAACGGCCTCTGCGTAGGCGGGATCAGAGATCATCTCGAGAAAGGCATGCGCGGTGGGGTAGCGGGCGATGAAGACGTGATCCCAGACCTCATCCGCCGGACCAATCAGCGTGCTTTCAAACGCGCCGCGCCACAGGATTTGCGCACCGATGCGCGCCACGATGGGGGCTGTGGCGGCGCCATAGGCGTTGTACGCCTCTGCCCCGCTCATGCCCTGCCCGGCCAGCGCGTGCCCGTCGGGATAGGCCGCGCTTGCGCGCAGACGCACGAGGTTGAGCATGTCGATGGGATGATCGCGGTCGAGGGTTTTGAAAAGGTCGAACTGGGGGCGGGCAGGATCCACATGACCGATCAGGTCTTCGGGGAACCTGTGCCGGTCTCCGACCAGGGGCAGCGGCTCCACCCGTTCGAGATCTTCGAGCTTGAGGGCGCGAAAGAGGTGGGGAAAGGCCGCACCGCCGCGAGACAGCTCCCACTTGAGGGCATCGCCCATCTCGTCCGCGTCCACCGCGAGCAGCATGAGACCCGTTTCACCGGCAAAGTGCAGC
>JBCBWJ010000209.1:0-5883 GCA_039817165.1 Pseudomonadota bacterium
CACACTCCGCACGCCACGGATCGCGCGCAGCACCAGGTTGGGTTTGTAGCTCTCAGAGACATCCAACCGCGACAGGTTGCGCGGCAGAATAAAAAGCGCCTGCAGCAAGGACAGCGACAGCACGATCATCACCACCAGCGGGATGTCCGACAGAAACTTGCCCAGCGTGCCCGGCAATTGCAGCAGCGGCCAAAACGCCACCAAGGTGGTCACCGTTGAAAACACCACAGGCACCGCGATCCGCTGCGCGCCTTTGACAGCGGCCTCCAGCGGTGTCATGCCCTTTTCATTGTTGGTGTAGATGTTTTCCGAGACCACAATCGCATTGTCCACGATGATCCCGATGGCAAGGATGAACCCAAAAAGCGAGATCATGTTGATCGACATGCCCGCCGCGCCCATCACCGCCAGCGCCCCGGCAAAGGACACGCCGATCCCCACGGCAGACCACGCCGCCAACCGGAAGTCCAGAAACAGCGCGAGACACAGCACCACAAGGACCAACCCCACAGCGGCGTTCTTGGTCAAAAGATCAATCCGGCTTTGCAATTCCCGCGCGTCGTTTTGCCAGACGGTGACAGAAATCCCGTCCTGCAGACCGGGGCGGAAGCTGTCTTGCAGATGGGCCTGCACCTCCGCCACGATATCGAGCGCCTGTTCCTTGCCCACGCGGAAGACATTGACCGCCACCGCCTGTTCGCCATTGAAGGTGGCGGTGAAATCAGACTGCTCAAACCCGTCCGTGACCGTGGCCACATCGCGCAAGTAAACACGGCCCCCCTCCGGGCTGGAGCGCACGATGATGCGCTCAAAATCGGCCTGATTGAAATTGCGCCCCACGGTGCGAATGGGGATCGTCACCGTGTCGGTTTCAATCGACCCGCCCGGCAGTTCGAGGGAATTCTGCCGGATCGCCCTGGATATCTCGGCAAGTGTCATGTCATAGGCCCGCAACGTGTCGCGATCGACCTCGACTGTCACTTGATAGTCGCGTCTGTTGCCCACTTCGACAAAGGACACAGAGGGCAAAAGCGCAATCTCATCGCGCAGCCGCTCTGCCTCTTCGGTCAGAACGCGCTCACTCGTCTGCCCATGCACCGCGATCTGCAGCACGCGCGAGGTGTTCGCGGCCTCCACGACCACCGGGTCTTCGGCATCTTCGGGAAAGACGGTGATCCCGTCCACCTCGGTCTGGATTTCATTGAGCTTCACCTGCACGTCTTCACCGCGCAAAAACGTCACCGAAACCCCGCCGCGCCCCTCGGAAATGGACGCTGTCAGATCGTCGATCCCCTCCACATCCGACAGGGCATCTTCAATCGGTTGAACGATGCTTTCCTCGATCTCCTCGGGCGAGGCCCCGGGAAACAGAACCGAGATCGAAACCGTATCCAGCGTGAACTCAGGGAAGGTCTTTTGCGGAATGCTCAGCAAGGTGAGCACCCCCATCGTGACCACCAAAACCATGGTCAGCATCGCGGCGACCGCGTGCTCTGTCACCCATTTGATGGCCCCGTTCATGCGATGCTCACTCCACCAGATCCGCTTGACGCCGGTCACTCACGTTTTTCACGGCCATGCCATCCACCGGCGCCAAAAGCTGCGAGGTGATGATCCGGCCGCCCACGGGCAGGTCGGTAGCAGAGATATACGTGTCTTCGCCGTCCACATGGATCGCGTCCGCCGCCACCATGCTGAGCGTGCCTTTGTCATAGAGCCACACCGTATCCCCGCCCCGCAGCGCGGTCGACGGGATCGCATAGGCCGCATCAGTGTCAGCGCCTTGAATGACCACCTGCGCATAGGCATTGATCAAGGCAGGCGGCGCACCCGAGGCGATCTGCTGGCCCGTGACACTGCGCCCTTCGACATTTTCCAGACCCTCCAGCCGGACAGTCATGGTCAGGGTCCGGGTCAGCGCATCCACATCCGGTTGCACGCGGGTGACAAACCCCTGCCAGCGGAACACGTAATCGGCAAAGGGCACATCCACGGTCGCCTGCGCACGCACGCCCTCAAAAAGACCCGGGATCAGCGCGGCATCGGCCTGCCGCACCGGCACGTCGATTTCCAGCTCGCCTTCGGTGAAAATCTCGGCCAGCGCCTGACCGGTGGCCACCACATCGCCCACTTCCACGCTTTCGCTCAGCACCGCCCCGTCAAAAGGGGCCTCAATGGTGCGGTTCTGTTCGGCAATCTCGGCGGCCAGACGCGCGGCCTCGAACCCGGCCAGATTGGCCTCCATTTCAACGCCCGTGCTGACCAGATCATCCAGCTGGGTGCGGGTGCTTGCGCCGCGCTCCACCAACTGGCGCACACGCTCGATATCCTTGGTGTTTTCCGCCATCCGCGCCCGCGTCGCCGCGATGTTGGCCTCTGCCTGTTCGAGGGCCGCCGCCGCCCCGCGGGCATCCAACCGCACCAGAACCTCGCCTTTTTCAAACCGGGTCCGATCATGGATCGCAGGGTGCACAAAGGTCACCCGCCCGCCCACTTGCGATGACAGCGACACCTGTCGCATGGGCCGCACAAACCCCTCGCCGCGAATAGGAAGCGCCCCATCCAGCGGTTTCAGCGCCACGGTTTCCACCAGCGCCACCGGCCGCTCCACCGTTTCGGCCTCTACGACCTCTCGGTTGTCGCCCAGATACTGGAACCCGTACCAGCCGCCAAAAATCAGCCCGCCGGCCACAGCCAGCCAGAAAGCCTCTTTCACGACCCATTGCGCTATCGCCAGGATTTTTCTCATGTCACCAATGTGGGTTGTCTGCAGTTATAGGGCTAAATAACCCGCTGCTGCAGAGTTCCAAGGTCGAGGAGATCAAACATATGTGCGCCAGCGCGCAGGACCTGCGCTAAACCGGGTCGCGGATCAGGCCCTGACACATGCAATGCACCCCGCCGCCGCCTTGGGTGATCATCGACAAATCCGGGTCATAGAGGGTGAAGCCCAGCGCGCGCAGCTTCTCTTTGAGCGCCTTTGAGCCTTCTGGCAACAACACCCGATCCTCGCCCAGCGCCACCACATTGCAGCCCAGCGCAATCGTGTCCTGAAACGGCACCTCGACAATCTCGATGCCCTTGGCCTTCAACCAGTCCACGATGTCCGGATCGGTGCAATCGTTGCACACGGCCGCCAGTTTCGGGGCCAGCATCACCACCATCAGATCGATATGGACATAGAACGGGTCAATATCCGCAAGCTTGACCTCCCAGCCTTCGGCCTCCATCCATCCCGCGATCTGTCGGGCGCCCTGTTCCTGGCTGCGCCCTTCATCGCCTTCCCAGCCGATCAGCACGCAACCGGGTTCAATCACATTGAAATCCCCGCCTTCAAAGGTGCCTGCGGTGACAAAGTCGTAAATCGGGATGCCCAGCGACTGGTATGTCTCAATCGCGCGAAAATTCTCGCCGCGCCGCCACCACTGCGCCATATGGGTGATGATCGCGCCAAAGGGGGTCATGACCGAACTGTCCCGTGCGTAAACCTGATAGGGCAGATGCGGATCGGGCGCATGGGTGTGCACCTCGACGCCCGCGCTTTGATAGGCGCTGACCATCTCCGCGTGCTGTTTGGCGGCCACGCCCGCATCAAACGGCACCCCCCGACGCAGCGTTTTCTTGGACACAGACGAGGTCTGCAACCAACGATAATTCTCAATGGGCCCCAACAGCACCGACCGCAGCGTGCCATAATCCGAATTTGCGCCCCAGGCATTCAGCGTCGGCGTGCCCCCGCCGTCTCGCCGGGCGCGCAGGGTGAATGTGTCGGCGGTTTGGTCTTTCATGGCAGCCTCCTATGTGCTGCCGCAGCGTCCGGTCCCGCACGTGAGCTGTCAAGACACCCCGTGCAAATTCAGACACCGCGCCCCGCCAAGCGCCCCATTTTCTTGCAAGAAAATGCGCAGAAAATTTGTAATTTTCTGCGGCCCCGAACCCTCGCCTTTTACGGATAACTCGGGTCGAGCCCCATCACCTCATCCAACTGCCGCGCAATCCACCCTCTGGGAATGAAGTGCCCGCCGGGATGGATGTCGAGCGTCACACGCCCCTCCGCACAGCCGTCCCACGCGGTCTTGGTGAACCGGTCCAGGTCCGTGATCTGCCATTCCCCCTGTTTTTGCCCCTGCTGACAGCCCATCCGATCCCGCCACAGCTTCACCGCGTGATCCGTCTCGCCACCCGGTCCATAGGGAAACGCCAGCACAGTATCCGCCAGCCCATAAACCTGTCGCACCTCCCCCGGCGCGGTCTGACAGGTCTCGCCGTCGCTCAACGTGCCCGAAATGCCCAAAAGCACCGCCACATCCGCCCCGTCATGACAGACAAACCGCCACGCTATATTCGACCCCCAGCTGTAGCCAGAGATGTAGATCCGCGCCTCATCCACCGGATAGCGCGCCTTCACATCATCGAGCACCGCGCGGGCAAACCCCACATCGGGAGAGCCTTCCCGCCAGAAATCCCACGTCCGATTGGCCCCGTTGGGCGCCACCAACAAAACGCCGCGCTTGGACGTCGCACTCACAATCCGGTCGTGGCGCACGATCAAGGTGCCCTGCCGCTTCCAACCGTGAAAATGCATCAAGACAGGCAGCGCAGACGTGCCATCCCACCCCTCAGGCTCGGCGATGTGATACGACCGCTCGCCCAAAAAACAGGGGTCCTGCCCGTGACACAGGTTGCTCTGCTCCGAGGCGGCGGCGCGCACCGGCATCAGGCTTAAAATCAACAGAATTCGAAACATCGGCGGGCCTTGGATCAGGAGAACAGTGGCGCAAACCTAACCGCCCCCGGTCTCAAGTCACGTCACGACCCCGCGAGGGCTACTGCGCCACGCCCTTGGGCGGGAACACCGCCACATTTTCTGCCGCGAGCCTTGTAAAGAACCCCAGCGCCTCATCCTCGGTCGCGCGATCCACCGCGCCACCCTGCACATCGTCCAAGGACCAGATCCAGCTTTGCGCCGGGTCATCCTTCATCGCCCAATCGGGAAAGAGCCGCGTCTTGATCGTGCGTTTCATCAGGGTGCGCGCATTGGCATGGCGATCATCCTGCCGAATGCGGGCATAGCACGCCTCGACCTTCTTACTCGGCCCTTCGAGCAGTTGAATGTAAAGATCCCCCCGCACGATCAGCGCGCCGGTGATCCCATCGCGTTCATTGCAGCGGCGTGCATCCAGCAAGATCCCCGCCAGCATCGCGTTGTCAAAGCCAAACGGCTCCGATGCATAAATCAGTTGTTGAAGCGCCATAGGGCACGGTCCTTTCCCAAAACCGTAGGGTGGGGTTTTACCCCACCGATACCAATGTGCCCCTAGCGCGACAATCCACCATGCAGCGTGGGCACGTCAAGGGGCGCAAAACCGTAGTGCTTGAGCCACCGTAGATCGCTCTCAAAGAACGCGCGCAGATCGGGAATGCCGTATTTCAGCATCGCCAAGCGGTCGATCCCGAGACCAAAGGCAAAGCCCTGCCATTCCCGTGGGTCGACGCCCGCGGCCTCCAGCACCTTGGGATGCACCATGCCAGAGCCACCGGCCTCCAGCCAGTCATCGCCCTCGCCCAGCTTCAGCGTCCCCCCCTCCCAGGAACAGCGGAAATCGATCTCGGCCGACGGCTCCGTGAACGGAAAATGCGAGGCACGAAAGCGCACTTCGATCTGATCGACCTCAAAGAACGCCGCCGCGAACTCTTCGAGGCACCATTTCAGGTTCGCCATGGAGATATCTCTATCAATCGCCAACCCTTCGATCTGGTGGAACATGGGCGTGTGCGTTTGGTCATAATCCGCCCGGTACACCCGGCCCGGCGCGATGATCCGAATGGGCGCGCCTTGCGCCTGCATCGTCCGGATTTGCACCGGGCTCGTATGGGTGCGCA
>JBCBWJ010000020.1:0-14699 GCA_039817165.1 Pseudomonadota bacterium
CGCGCGGGCGTGCCGCCTGTGACCGTGGCGCGGCTGGCGGAGGCGGATGCCTTTGCCGAGCTGGGTCTTTCGCGGCGCGAGGCGGTGTGGGAGGCCCGCGCGCTTTCGGGGGACAAGCCGCTGCCGCTCTTTTCGGGGGACATGGACGGGGAGGGGATCAACGAGCCCGCAGCCCACCTGCCGCAGATGACCCTGGGCGAGGAGGTGGTGGAGGATTACGTCGCCACGCGCCTGTCCCTCAAGGCGCATCCTGTGGCGCTCTTGCGCGAGGTGCTGACCCCGCCGCAGCCCTAGTCGCGATAGAGATCGCTGAGGCCGAAGATGTTCTGCGTGAACCAATGGGACTTGTCGAAACCGTGCTGGCCTTGCTGCGCGTTCTCGAAATAGGTGTCGAAGAAATACTGACGGCCAAAGATTTTCACGCGCTCTGCGGGCAGTGTCGCCACGTGTCGGGTGAAAAGATCTGGCCCGGTCAGTGCGGACACCGTGCCCTCTTTGCGCGCGAACACATTGTCGAAGGCGGCATCCCGCAGCTGCGACAAAAGCGGGCTACCGGCGGGGGCGAGGAAGATGGCGTTGTTGATGATGGGTTGTTTGAAAATCTGCAGACGGTAGCATGTCAGGTCCTCAAAGCGGTTCTTGAAGAGGACATTGACCTTGGACCGCGGCCTGTAACGCCAATCGACGTAGAGCCCACCATGCCGTGCAATCCAGGCCAACCGAATGAGATCGCTGCGCATCGCAGGCAGGGTGCAGGCTTCAAAGGCGTCGCGATGACGCGCGCCATAGCTGTCTTGCAAGAACAGGGCCGCGGTGGCGTCGTTGAGAGAGACGATATTTGCCCCGGGCAGAGTGTCTTTGATATGCAAGACAGCTCGCGCATAGCCGTCCGGGACAGGCTCTTTGTCCCAGAACAGCAGCACGTTTTTCTCGATCATGAGACGGCGTTACATAGAGGCCAGAAGGCCCTCACCGGCTGACAGCTCGCAGGTGCCGGGGTTCTCATCCACTTGCAGCAGCGCCACTTTGCCGTCCTCGACCAGCATCGCAAACCGCTTGGACCGGTCCACAAAGCCAACCGGCGGGGCCGAGAAGTTCATGCCGATGGCCTTGGTAAACGCTGATTCTGCGTCGGCCAGCATTGTGATGCCCGCCGCCGCCGCGCCAGAGGCCTCGCCCCAGGTTTGCATGATGAACGGGTCGTTGACAGCCACGCAGATGATCTCTTCCACGCCCTTGGCCATCAACGCGTCTTTGGTGCGGATGAAGCTTGGCACATGGGCGGAATGGCAGGTCGGCGTGAACGCGCCCGGCACGGCGAAAATCACCACTTTGCGCCCCTTTGTCTTGTCGGCAAGCGCCACCTCTTCGGGGCCGCTGTCGCCCATCACAATGAATGTGGCATCGGGGAGCGTATCGCCTTGGGAAATCGTCATGTCTGCGTCCTGATATCAATTGTGTTCCAGCTTCCTGTAGATATAGGCTCTGCCGAGGAATGCACCATCAAAAACTCTGGAGGGAGGGAGCACATGCCAGGCATCGTCGTCGTGGGGGCCGGTCAGGCCGGGGCATCGGCCGTCGCCAAATTGCGCGCGCTTGGCTATGAGGGCACGATCACGCTCATCGGTGAAGAGCCTTCTCCGCCCTATCAACGCCCGCCGCTGTCCAAAAAGTACCTTCTGGGCGAGTTGGAGCTGGAGCGCATGTATTTGCGTCCCGAAAGCTTTTACACAGAGAACCAGATTGACCTGCATGTGAATGAACAGGTGACGTCAATCACGCCCGGGTCGAAAGAGATCACCACGACGGGCCGCACACTGACCTATGACCATCTGGTGCTTGCCACGGGATCAGTGCCGCGCCGGTTGCCCGCGGCCATCGGTGGTGATCTGGACGGGGTGTACGTGGTCCGCGGCCTGTCTGATGTCGACGCCATGGCGCCAGAATTCAAAGAAGACGCCCATGTGCTGATCGTCGGCGGCGGCTATATCGGGCTTGAGGCGGCGGCGGTGGCGGCCAAGAAAGGGCTGAAGGTCACGCTGATCGAGATGGCCGACCGCATTCTCAAACGTGTGGCCTCTGCCGAGACGTCGGATTATTTCCGCGATCTGCATCAGGGCCACGGTGTTGATATCCGTGAAACCACCGGGCTGGAGCGGTTGGTGGGCGAGGGGCGCGTGACCGGCGCGCATCTGGCCGATGGCACAAAGCTCGACGTGGATTTCGTGATCGTTGGCGTGGGCATCGACCCGGCCACGCAGCTTGCCGATATGGCGGGGCTGGCGGTCGAGAACGGCATCAAGACAGACGAGATGTGCCGCACCTCGGACCCGCATATCTGGTCGGCGGGCGATTGCGCGTCCTTTCCTTATCGCGGCCAACGGGTGCGGCTCGAAAGCGTGCCAAATGCCCATGACATGGCCGAATGCGTGGCCGAAAACATCATGGGGGCCGAACGAGTCTACGTCCCGCAACCATGGTTCTGGTCGGATCAATACGACATCAAACTGCAGATCAGCGGGCTCAACACCGGGTACACAAGCGTGATCACGCGCCCGGATGCAAAGGGCCGTGGCGTGTCGTTTTGGTACTTCAAGGGCGACGAACTGCTGGCGGTGGATGCGGTCAACGAACCGCGCGCCTACATGGTCGGCAAACGCCTGATTGACGCTGGCAAATCCCCCAGCCCGGACCAGATCGCGGATGCGGGGCTAGAGCTGAAAACCCTGCTCAAGGCGTGAGGATTTCCAGTTGAGGATCATTGGCGGCACTTTTCGAGGCCGCCGCCTCGCCTCGGTTGGCAAGGGTGACGCGGCCGCGCATCTGCGCCCCACCTCGGACCGGGTGCGCGAAAGCCTGTTCAACATTCTCGACAACACCCATCGCGACCGGTTGGTCGATGCGCAGGTGCTCGATGTCTTTGCGGGCACCGGGGCTTTGGGGTTGGAGGCGCTTTCGCGCGGGGCTGCCGGTGTGACGTTCATCGATCAAGGGCGGGCTGCGCTCAAACTGCTGCGGGCCAATATTGAGAGCTGCCAGGTGCAGGATCAGACCAGCATCCTGGCCCGCGACGCGCTGAAGCCGGGGCCTGCCACGACAGCCGCCTCTCTGGTTTTCCTGGACCCGCCCTATGGCAAAGCGCTCGGGGAAAAGGCGCTCATCGCGCTGCTGCGCGCGCACTGGCTGGTCCCCGGCGCGCTGGTGGTCTGGGAGGACAACAGGCCGGTCACCGCGCCGCCCTCTTTCACGCCGCTTGACGAACGCACCTATGGCGACACCACGGTGCGCCTTTACACGCACGCGCCCTGAGGCGTCTGTTTCATCTTGCCAGAAATACTCCGGGGGACACGTCAAAGCCCTGGGCTGTGACGTGGGGGGCAGCGCCCCCGCCGTGTCAGGGTTTCATCAAATCCGGCAAATCACCGCTGAGCCCGGCCGCCTGCCGCATCATACCGCGCCGCAGCCCCGGCAGCGCGTTGATCGCCCCCATGCCCAGCCCGCGCGCGGCCTTCAACAGCGCGTTGTCATTGGAAAAGAGCCGGTTCGTCCAGTCGGTGATCATCGCCAGCGCCGTAATGTCGAACCGCCGCCACTGGGCATAGCGCTCGAGCACCGGGTGTGCGGCAAAATCCTCACCGCGCCGGGCCGCATCGCGCAGAACCTGCACAAAAGCCGCGGCATCGCGCAGCCCTGCATTGAGGCCTTGCCCGGCCAGCGGATGTACCCCGTGCGCGGCATCGCCCACCAGCGCGAGCCGTTCCGCTGTCAGGCGCTGCGCGATGCTGAGGCCCAACGGATAGGTGTAGCGCTTGCCGGTAACCGCGATTTCGCCCAGGAAATCCCCAAAGCGCGGGCGCAGCACGGCCAGAAAATCCGTGTCGGACAGCGCGGCAAACGCGGCGGCGGTGTCATCGGCCTCGCTCCAGACAATGGAGCTGCGGTTGCCGGGCAGCGGCAGGATGGCAAGCGGCCCTTGCGGCATAAAGAACTGATGCGCGATCCCGTGATGGGGGCGCTCATGGTCCACGGCTGCGACCAATGCGGTTTGGCCATAGCCCCAGCCCGACCGGCGGATCCCGGCGCGCGTGGCTGTACCTGACCCGCGTCCGTCACACCCGACAAGCAATCGCCCCGAAAGCGCGCGGCCCGACGCCAGCTGAAGCGCCACCCCGCCCGGGCGCACCGATTGGTCCAGCACGTGGTCCTCGACCACCGTGATGCGATCCTCCGCGGCCATGGCATCGAGCAGGGCGCGGCGCAAAAAGCGGTCTTCGCACATGTGGCCCATCGGGCCTTCTTCCAGCTCTGCGTGATCGAAATGCAGGAAAAACGGCCCCGGTCCGTCGCCCGCCCGCCCTTGGGACACTTTGATCTCGTTCATCGGTTGCGTCTTGTCGGCGATTGCGTCCCAGATGCCGATCCCCTTGAGCAACCGCACCGAGGTGAGCGCCAGCGCATAAGAGCGCCCGTCAAAACCGGCATTGCGCCGCACGGGTTCAGGCTGCGCGTCGATCACGGTGACGCTGCGCCCTGTTTGGGCCAGACCAAGGGCCAGCACGGACCCATTGATCCCGCCGCCGACAATCAGGATATCGCTGTCATAATTCATGCCTCTCCATATGGCCGTGCGCGTGGGATTGTCCATGCGCTGTGCTGCCGCTACGGTCCGGTTTGACCCCCGAAGAGGCAGGAGACAGACATGACCGACTGGCTGAAGGCAACCGCGGCCGATCTTGGGCGCGCCATCGGTGCGGGTGAGATTGATCCTGTCACTCTGACGGAGACCTATCTTGCCGCGATTGCCGCCCATCCGGATGCGGATGCGATCTATTCGACCGTGACCCCTGATCGCGCCATGGCAGAGGCCCGCGCGGCGCAGGCCCGCGCGAGGCTCAACCAGCGTCTTGGCCCGCTCGACGGGGTGCCGATCAGTTGGAAAGACCTGTTTGACAGCGCGGGCACCGCGACCGAGGCGGGATCTCGGTTGCTGGCAGGCCGGGTGCCGGAGCGCGATGCCCGCGTGCTGGCCAATGCCACCAAGGCGGGGCTGGTCTGTTTGGGCAAGACCCATATGAGCGAGCTGGCGTTTTCGGGTCTGGGCCTCAACCCGATGACCGCGACACCGCCCAACGTGAACGACCCGGGCCTTGTGCCGGGCGGTTCGTCGTCGGGCGCGGCGGCGAGTGTGGCGCATGGGCTTGCGGCCTGCGGGATCGGCAGCGACACAGGCGGGTCGGTGCGCATCCCGTCGGCGTGGAATGATCTGGTGGGGCTGAAGACCACGTCCGCGCGGCTCTCAAACGAGGGGGTTGTGCCGCTTGCAGCAAAGTTTGACACGGTGGGGCCTTTGGCGCGCTCGGTTGAGGATTGCGCGTTGGTTTTGGCGGCTCTTGAGGGCGGCAAACCCGTTGATCTGCGCGGTGTGTCCCTCAGGGGGATGCGCTTTGGCGTCTTGCAAAATGTGGCCTTCGATGACATCCGCGACGCGCCACGGACCGCGTTCGAGACGGCTGCGGCGCAACTCAAGGACGCGGGCGCGGAGCTTGTGCCGTTCGAGGCCCCGGAACTCACCGAGGCGATGCCGCTTTCGGCGATCCTTTTTACGGCTGAAGCTTACGGGCTGTGGTCGGATGTGATCGAGGCCGCACCAGACAAGATGTTTGCGCCCATCCTCGAGCGGTTCCGGTCAGGCAAGGATTTCCAGGCCTGTGACTACGTCGCGGCTTGGGCGACATTGGAGGCGTGCCGCGCGGCCTGGCACACGCGTACCGCGGGGTTTGATGCGGTTCTGGCCCCCACTGCGCCCAACCTGCCGCCGGATCGGGAGCGGCTTTTGCGCGATGATGACTACTATGTCACCGAGAACCTGCTTGCCCTGCGCAACACGCGGATCGGGAACCTGTTGGGGCTGTGTGGTGTGACGCTGCCCACAGGCACGCCAAGCTGTGGTGTGATGGCTCTTGGTGCGCCCTTCGCAGAAGAGCGGCTGTTGCGGGTGGCGAAGGCTGTGGAAGACGTGCTGTGACAACCAGGACCGCCCCTCAGTAACCCACTGCGAAAATGCCACAATTTGGCCATGACAGGCGGGTTTTTCTGGACCTGCTAACCCAAGTTGAGTACGCTTCATTCAAATCGGGACGATAACGATCCCGAAATTTGAGGCAGTATCTGATGTTTCCCGAGCGGTTTTCGACCCTCCCGGAATATGCGTTCCCACGCTTGCGTGCTTTGCTGGATGCCCATGCACCCGGCGGAGAGCCCATTGCGATGACCATCGGTGAGCCGCGTCACGATTTTCCGCCCTGGATCAGGGATGTTCTTCAAGACACCGCCGGAGAGTTCTCAAAATACCCTGTCAACGAAGGCTCTGACGAGCTGCGTCAGGCGATTTGTGACTGGATCGGACGGCGCTACGGCGTGCCGCTGGAGGCCGACAAACATGTCATGGCGCTCTGCGGGACGCGCGAAGGGCTCTACAACGCGATGATGGCGCTGTGCCCCGAGACCAAGCACGGTAAGACGCCTAAGATCCTGATCCCCAATCCGTTTTACCAGGTTTACATGGTGGCCGCCCTCAGCGTTGGCGCAGACCCTGTATGTCTGCCCGCCACCCGCGAGACAGGATTTGTGCCCGATTTTGACGCCGTGCCGACGGACGTTCTGGACCAAACGGCAGTGGTTTACCTTTGCTCGCCGTCGAACCCGCAAGGGGCTGTGGCGTCGCGGGCCTATTGGACCCATCTGATGGGCTTGGCCGAAAAACACGATTTCAAAATCTTCGCGGATGAGTGTTATTCCGAGATTTACCGCGATGAGCCGCCCGTTGGCGCGTTGACCGTGGCCCATGAGATCGGGGCCGATCCCGACCGCGTGGTGCTGTTCAATTCGCTTTCGAAACGCTCGAACCTTCCGGGGTTGCGATCTGGTCTGGTGGCCAGCGGGGCGGAGACGATCAAACGCATGAAAACCCTGCGCAACTATGCGGGCAGCCCTCTGCCCATGCCGCTCCAACGTGTGGCCGAAAAGGTCTGGGCCGAAGAAACCCACGTGACCGAGAACCGCGCGCTCTATCAGGAAAAATACCGGCTGGCCGACGAGATCCTGTCTGGCGTGCCGGGCTACGCAGGCCCCGAGGCGGGCTTTTTCCTATGGCTGCCGGTCGAGGACGGTGAAGCGGCCACGATCAAACTTTGGACACAAACGGGCGTCCGGGTTCTGCCCGGTGCCTATCTGGGCCGCGACGGTGACGGCGCAAACCCGGGCACACCCTATATCCGGGCTGCGTTGGTGGCCCCAAAAGATCAGACGGCGGAGGGGCTGCGGCTCTTGCGTGACTGTTTGTACGACTAAAAGGACGAGGCGAGACATGGCATATCAGACACGCGGGCGAGACCCTCTGCTGGACAGTTCAATGGCGCAGGCGATTGAAAAACGCGGCAAAGAGCTTTTGGGCATTGTCCTGCTGTGCGTCGCGGCACTTGCCGGGGCCATGGCCTTTTCCTATCACCCGGATGATCCAAGCTGGATGTCGGCCACCGATGCGCCGGTCAACAACTGGATGGGGCAGGTGGGCGCGTCTGTGGCGGCAACCGTGTTCATGGTCATCGGCTGGGCCGCAGCGGGCTTTTCCGTGCTGCTCGGTGTCTGGGGCCTGCGTTTCATGTTGCATGACGGGGCTGAACGGGCCCTGACGCGGCTCATTTTCACGCCCATTTGGCTTGCGATCCTGTCGCTATACGCCTCTTCGCTGACGCCGGGGCCGGTTTGGTCTGCGGCGCACAGCTATGGTCTGGGCGGGCTTTTCGGCGATACTGTTCTTGCCGCCCTTCTGGGAATTCTGCCTTTTGGCACGGCGTTTGGCCTGAAAATCCTGTCGATTGTGTTGGGTGTGGCCGCGTTGGTGGTTGGTTTGTTCGTCTTTGGCACGACCCGCGATGATGTGGCGCGTACCTTCCGATATGGGCTCTTTGCGCTGATCATGACCTATGCGGGCCTGCGGGCCATTCTGGGTCATGGCGCGAAAGGGGCGGCCAAAGCCTCTGTCGGGCTTGGCGCCAGCGTGCAAACCCGGATGAAGCAACGCGCAGAGCGGCGTGAGGCGGTTCAGCATGACGATGATCCCGCTCCTGGTGCGATCATTGAAGAGCCGCCGCTGAAGCGCCGTGTCGCCCGCGTTATTCTGGACGAGGCCGCGGATGAAGAGGCGCTCGCACCCAAGCCGTTCGTGAAGGAAAAGACCGGGCTTTTGGCGCGCATGCCCTCGCTTATCCGCCGTCCGGATCCCGACCCCGATCCCGAACTGATACCCGATGCCTTCGAAGGTGAGGCCCCCGATGCCCCCGAACCCGACCGGGTCCGCGCCAAGATTGCCGATGCCATTCGCGCGCGTCTTCCAAAATCGGAGCCTGTGCCGTCTCCCATCCCGGTGGACAAGCCTCTGACCAAAGGCCGTGGCCGCGGTCCTGATCCTTTGCTTCTCAACACCGAAGGGTACTTGCCACCAGAGCCGCCGCTGACCGCCACTCAGCCGCTCGAGCCCACCGCGATTGCCCATGATTGGGAGGTTGAGGCCCCCCTGGTCGAGGACGATTTTGACGACATCCCAGAGGTGCCTGCCGCCTACACCGAGGCGCGCATCCCCGTGGCTGAGCCCCGTAAGGTGGTACAGCACCCGCCGCGTAAAGCGCCGCAACCCTCAGCCCAGGCCAAAGCCGAAGCGCAGCCCGCGTTGCAATTCGAAGACCGCCCGAAGCTCGCCTACGAGCTGCCGGAACTGAACCTTCTGACGAACCCAATGACCATTCAGCGCCATCACCTCAGCGATGACGCGCTGGAGGAAAACGCCCGCATGCTGGAAAACGTGCTGGATGATTACGGCGTCAAAGGAGAGATTGTCTCGGTCCGTCCTGGCCCCGTGGTCACCATGTATGAGCTTGAACCCGCACCGGGCCTCAAGGCCAGCCGCGTGATCGGTCTTTCAGATGACATCGCCCGTTCCATGAGCGCGCTGTCCGCACGGGTCAGCACCGTACCGGGCCGGACCGTGATCGGGATCGAGCTTCCCAATGACAACCGCGAGATGGTTGTGCTGCGCGAATTGCTGGCCACCCGTGACTTTGGCGACAGCAGCATGCGGTTGCCGCTGGCGCTGGGCAAGGATATCGGCGGCGATCCCGTGGTGTCGAACCTCGCCAAGATGCCGCATCTTTTGATCGCCGGTACAACAGGCTCCGGTAAGTCGGTGGCGATCAACACGATGATCCTCAGCCTTTTGTACAAATTGACGCCTGAGGAATGTCGGTTGATCATGATTGACCCCAAAATGTTGGAACTCAGCGTTTATGACGGCATTCCGCATCTTCTCTCGCCCGTTGTGACCGATCCCAAAAAGGCGGTTGTGGCCCTCAAGTGGGTCGTGGCGGAGATGGAAGAACGCTATCGCAAGATGTCCAAGATGGGCGTGCGCAACATCGACGGCTACAACAGCCGGGTGGCAGATGCCCTGTCGAAACAGGAAATGTTCTCGCGCACCGTGCAAACCGGGTTTGATGACGAAACCGGCGAGCCTGTTTTTGAGACGGATGAATTCGCGCCTGAAAAGATGCCCTATATCGTTGTGATCGTTGATGAAATGGCGGATTTGATGATGGTCGCGGGCAAAGAGATCGAGGCCTGCATTCAGCGCTTGGCACAGATGGCACGGGCCTCTGGCATCCACCTGATCATGGCCACGCAGCGCCCGTCGGTCGATGTGATCACCGGCACGATCAAGGCCAACTTCCCCACGCGGATCTCGTTCCAGGTGACCTCGAAGGTCGACAGCCGAACAATCCTTGGCGAAATGGGTGCCGAACAGCTACTGGGCATGGGCGACATGCTCTACATGGCTGGAGGCGGCAAGATCACCCGCTGCCACGGACCGTTTGTGTCCGACGAAGAGGTCGAGGAGGTCGTGAACCACCTCAAAGCTTACGGCCCACCGGACTACGTGGGTGGTGTGCAGGATGGCCCGGAAGAGGAAAAGGCGAGCAACATCGATGCGGTTCTGGGCCTGGGTGGCAACACGGATGGCGAGGATGCGCTCTACGATCAGGCGGTGCAGATCGCGATTACGGATCGGAAATGCTCCACCTCCTACATTCAGCGTAAGCTGACCATTGGGTACAACAAAGCCGCGCGTCTGGTAGAGCAGATGGAAGATGAGGGCGTCGTGAGTGCGGCCAACCACGTGGGCAAACGCGAGATCCTTGTGCCCGAACAGTAAGGGCAGGTTTCCGCGCACGGCTTCGTGATATATGGGTGCAATCCTGCTGTTCAGTGACTAGGTCAGCGATATGAGATACGTAACACGTTTTTTTGGTATCGCCGTCACCACCGCTGCATTGGCTTTGCCTGTGGCGGCGGACAAATTGTCCTTGTCCGAGATATCCACCTATCTCAACGGGTTTTCCTCTGCCTCGGGCCAGTTCACCCAGATCAATGATGACGGCACGATCAGCACCGGCAACATCTTCCTCAAACGCCCCGGAAAGGTGCGGTTTGAATACAACCCGCCCGAAGACATGCTGGTGGTGGCGGATGGCTCTCGCGTGGGGGTTGTGGATGGCAAATCCAACACGGGGCCCGAAGCCTATCCCCTGGGGCGCACACCTTTGAAGATCATCCTGGCGCGCAACGTGGATTTTTCCCGCGAACGGATGGTGACAGGCCATGAAAGTGATGGCACATCCACGACCGTGCAGGCCCAAGACCCGGAGAACCCGGAATATGGCAGCATTGAACTGGTGTTCACCGGCGATCCGGTGGAGCTGCGCCAATGGGTGATCAATGATGGATCAGGCGCGCGCACAACCGTGGTGCTGGGCAACCTGGAAACCGGCGTGCGACTGGACGACGACAGTTTCGTGATCCCTGGCCTTGAAGGGCGCGAAGTCGAACGTTAGGCGAGGCGCGCCCGTAAGGGAGCGATGAGCGGAGCCTGACCTATCAAAGCCGTCGGCAGGATCGCAGCTGCGTGGCATAGGTTTGTGCGCGCTCGGCCGTTTTATCCGCCACACCCATCAACCAAGGCTTCGACCGATATGACCCGCGTTTAAATCCACTGCGGCCTTCATGATAGGCCAGATACTGGTTGCGCGTGTCATGCATGGACAGGCCCAACCTGTCCGCGGAACCAGCCATGTACCACCCGATAAAATCGGTTGCATCGCGGATATCGTTGCGGCGCGCGTTCCGGCTGCCGGTTTCTTCGACATATTCGTCCCATGTGCCGTCCAGCGCCTGAGAATAGCCATAGGCCGACGAGATGCGTCCCATCGGGATCACACCCAAGGTCCAGCGAAACGGCGTGCGCGCTTCCCCATCGAATTTGCTTTCCTGATATATCGTGGCCATTTGCACGGGAATCGGCACGCCCCACTTGCGTTCCGCTTGTCGCATCGCGCGATGATAGTGCGGCTTTTGATCAAGGATTGTGCACGCATTGTCCAGGCTGCCGGGCGAAATCTCACCGCTGCGTCCACCGCAAGACGCCACCAAAACCACCAGGATCATCGCGCGAAGAGTTCTGCTCATCTGCCTCTCGCTCTTATGTTTTTTCTTTATTTTACCCTAAATGCGCTGGTTAGGAAATCACAAAAAACCGGCAGCGTTTTTGTCGAGGCTGCGTTCACAAACTGTTTCCGCGAAAAATGGCCCATGGGTTGGACAAACGAGACTTGATCGCATTATCTTGGCGCAGTAGGTGGTACGGCTATGTATTCGACACGGGCAAAATATCATTTGGGGCAGGTGGTCAAACACCGCAAACATCCCTTCCGGGGTGTCATTTTTGATGTAGACCCGGAATTTTCCAATACGGAAGAATGGTACGAGAGCCTTCCCGAGGAAAGCCGCCCGTCGAAAGAGCAGCCGTTTTATCATTTGCTCGCAGAAAACGATCAAAGCTACTATGTGGCCTACGTGAGCGAGCAGAACCTGATCGCGGACTATTCAGGAGAGCCGGTGGGTCATCCCGATATTCCCGACTTGTTCGGTCCGTTCGAGGATGGGCTTTACCCGCTGCATTTTCAGCTCAACTGAGGCTCAGTAGCCAAGCGCGCATCCGTCCTTGCGCGGATCGCTGCCGCCTTCGAGAATTCCGTCATCGTGGATCATGATGGCCTGCGCTCCTCCTAGAGGTCGCTCGCGCAAAACCACGTTGTGGCCCATATCGGCCAGCTGAGCGCGCACTCCCTCCGGGTACCCCTTTTCGATTTGCAACTCGCCTGTTTCGGCAAAACAGCGCGGCGCGTCGATCGCGGCTTGTGGGGTCATGCCGAAATCTTCGATATTGGTCACAAAGCGCGCGTGCCCGGTGGATTGATACTGTCCGCCCATGACACCGAAAGGCATGGTGATACGGCTGCCCCGCCGCAACATGCCCGGTATGATCGTGTGCATCGGGCGTTTGCCAGGCCCGATCTCGTTGGGATGACCAGGTGTGAGGTTGAAGGCCGCACCGCGGTTGTGCATCAAAATGCCGAATTTCTCGGAGGCGATGCCCGACCCGAACCCATGAAAGATCGAATAGATCATCGACACCGCCATACGGTCCTTGTCCACCACGATGATGTTGATGGTGTCCTTGTGATAGGCCTCGGTCAGTGGTGCCGGATCGTCCATTGCTTTGCCGGGGTCAATCAGGCTGGCCAATTTATCTGCGGTGTCTTGGGACAGCATGAACGCCACACGCGCGGAATGGTCAGGGTCGCCGATGATTCGGTTGCGCGCGTCATAAGCCAGCTTGGTCGCTTCAGCCTCGATATGCGCGCGCTCAGCGCCAAGCGGGTCCATCGCTGCCAGGTCGAACTGTTTGAGGATGTTGAGCAGCAACACCGCTGTGGCGCCCTGGCCGTTCGGGGGATGTTCCAACAGTTCAACGCCTTTGTACGTGCCTGACACAGGCGATGTCGGCCTGCCTTGCGTGGCGGCAAAATCCTCTGCCGTGTGTACACCACCGACCTCGGTCAGTGCTGCCAGCATATCCTCGGCCACCTCACCGATGTAGAACGCATCGCGACCGTGTTTGGCCACCCGGCGCAGCACTTCGGCCTGCCCCGGTGCGCGGAACATATCACCCGCGCCAAACGGTGCACCGCCCTTGGAATAGTGGGTGATCCCGTGACCGGTCAGACAAGCCCCATCCGCAGGCCAGTCATACGCTACTCTGGGCGCGACAGGGATACCTTCATCGGCGTATCGAATGCTCGGCTCGAGCAGCGCGTCGAGGCCCAACTTGCCATGTGTTTCGCTCAACCGGCAAAACGCATCCATTGCTCCGGGTACGGTCACTGCCCCGGGTCCATTCACCGGAACGGTCGCATGGCCCGCTGCGCGCATCGCGTCTGCGCTGATCGCGCCCGGTGCCTGTCCTGAACCGTTGTAGCATTGAACTTCGTGGTCGCCCGGCGCGTTGAAAAGGACAAAGCAATCCCCGCCGATCCCGGTCATCTGCGGCTCGCACAGGCCCAGTATCACCGCCCCTGCAATCGCCGCATCCATAGCATTGCCGCCCCGTTCCAACACGTCCACGGCGGTTTTCGCAGCCAGCGGATGAGACGTGGCGCACATGCCGTTTGTGGCCAAGACAGCAGATCGGCCGGGTAAATGGAAATTGCGCATGGAAGATGTCTTTCGGTCGTTGTGCTTGGCACGCAAGCTAGCACCACGACCGAAAATGGCCACAGTGGAAGCGTGCCGGCGCCGGGTTAGAGACTGACTATTTGGGGTAAGGTCTGCATGATCCTCGACGCCGCGTACTGGGTGGGGGCTGTAAAACACGGCGCCGAGGGAAGCTATATGCAGCTACAGGCCCCGGTATGGCGCTGCATTCGGGCGTAACTTCGTAAGGAATAAGGCGAGATTGTGAATTTTCGCCATTTTGAAGAGTTTACGCCCGGCCCTTTTGCTCGGGAGAAGCGCTTGTGAGATCGAAATTCAGCCGCGTGCAGTTTCCCAAAGCCAGCCGGTGATGGCTTATCGTGTCGGCCTGCGCGAGGATCATGAACCAGCCAAAACCCCCTTCGGGCAGTTGATCAAGAGACACGTCGAGATCGGGCAATGTGCCTTCGGGTATCTCACCCCCGGGCATCGGGCCGCCCTGATCTGTCACTTCGACAATCATCCAACGCCCGCTGACACCCATCGTGCATCGCACCTCGCCCATGCCATCGTTGCGATACGCGTGTTCGGCGATGTTGTTGAACAGTTCCGCCAGTGCGATCTCGATCCGGCTGATGATGTCATTCGCGAAACCATCCCGCTCCAATACGGCCCTTATGTCGACAAGTGCCATCCTGGTCGACAAGTGATTGGCGTCAAAGCAAGTGTCGAAGACGCGTGTTGCGATACGCCTGTCCGGAGCGGTCTTTTGACCGAGGTACGCGTGTTGCATGCTCACGTGCCGACCTGACCTGTCGCGGCTTCGAGGTTCGTGTAGATATCGAAGACCGTGTCCATGCGGGTAAGACGAAACACCTTGTCCACATCGGGATTGAGCGCGGCCAGATCCATTTTGCGCCCTTGGCCGAGATGCTTCATCGAGGACACGATGGCGCCAAGGCCGCTGGAGTCAACGAATCGCACATGGCCGAGGTCAAGAACGACGCGGTCTGATCCCTCTGCCGTAGCGGCGCGCACTGCGTCCTTGAACTGGATCG
>JBCBWJ010000210.1:0-5881 GCA_039817165.1 Pseudomonadota bacterium
GGATCATGTAGGCGTTGACCATGACGAAATCGCCCACCGTCAGCGTGCCGTTCTGAACCCCGATGGCGGCCATGACCATGACCGTCACCAAGCCGCCCGTGATCAGGATCGCCTGACCGAAATTGAGGAACGCGAGCGAGTACGACGTTTTGAGCGCGGCCGTTTCATAGCCTTCCATGGCGCTGTCATAGCGGGCGGCTTCGCGGTCTTCTGCGCCGAAATACTTTACGGTCTCGAAATTCAGCAGGCTGTCGATGGCCTTTTGGTTGGCATCGGTGTCCTGATTGTTCATCTGCTGGCGCAGCTTGACGCGCCATTCAGTGACCTTGAACGTGAAGGCCACATAAAGCGTGATCACCCCCACCACGACGACCAGATACCAAAAATCAAACAGCGCCCAGAGCACGACCGAGATCATCGTGAGCTCCAATAGCAGCGGACCGATGGAAAAGAGCAGAAAGCGCAACAGGAACTCGACGCCTTTGACGCCGCGCTCGATGATCCGCGACAGCCCGCCGGTTTTGCGTGTGATGTGATAGCTCAGCGACATCGCATGGATGTGCCGGAAGGTGCGCAAGGCAAGCTGACGCAGCGCCCGCTGGGCCACGCGGGCGAAAATCACATCGCGCAACTGTTGGAACCCGGTATTGAGAAGGCGCGCCATGCCGTAGGCGATGGTCAGACCCACCGCGCCCAGGGCCAGCATCCAGGCGGCACCTTCGGCCTCTCCCGAGAGGCTGTCGACGGCGAGCTTGTAGAAAAACGGGGTGCCGACGGCGATCAGCTTGGCCAGAAACAATGCGGCCAAAGCGGCCACGACCCGGCGTTTGACCCAAGGGTGATCCTTGGGCCAAAGGTAGGGCGCGACCTCTTTGATCGTGCGAAAACCGCGTTCCTGGGTGTCGGCTGGCGCCGTCGGCTGCCTATCGCTGAAAGACCGCATTTACGCGTCCGGCCTCTGCGAGACGCGCCCGTAAGGGAGCGGCGAGCGCGCCCTCAAGACACATCCTTGTAACTTATCTCGCGTCGGTCCGGACCGCCCACTTTCTCGCGCCGGACCAACAACCGATTGAGCGCCACAACATAGGCCTTGGCCGAGGCCACGACCGTGTCAGTGTCCGCCGACTGGCCTGTGGCCATATACCCTTCTTCCTCAAGGCGCACGGTCACCGTGGCCTGTGCATCGGTGCCTTCGGTCACGGCGTGAACCTGATAAAGCGAGAGCCGCGCGGTGTTGGGATGCAGCGCACGCACCGCGCGAAAGGTGGCATCCACAGGGCCATCGCCGGTTTCCGTCGCGGTTTTGTCCTGACCATCTATCGTCATTGTGAGGGTCGCTTTCGCGGGGCCGGACGTGCCGCAGGTGATGTCGAGCGAAGCCACGAGCAGCCGGTCGCCTGCATCCTCGCCAGCGGTCACCAGTGCTAGCAAATCCTCGTCATAGACCTCCTTTTTGCGGTCTGCGAGTTCCTTGAAACGCACGAACACATCGTTGAGCTGATTGTCGGCCATCTCATAGCCCAGATCGCTGAGCTTGGAGCGCAGCGCGGCGCGGCCCGAATGCTTGCCCATCACGATATTGGTTTCTGTCAGGCCCACGTCTTCGGGGCGCATGATCTCGAAGGTTTCGGCGTTCTTGAGCATGCCGTCCTGATGGATGCCGCTTTCATGGGCAAACGCGTTCTTGCCGACGATGGCCTTGTTGAATTGCACGTTGAAGCCTGAAACCGTGGCCACACGGCGGCTCACATGCATGATCTTGGTGGTGTCGATATCGGTGTAGAACGGCATGATATCGCCGCGCACTTTCATGGCCATCACCACCTCTTCCAGCGCCGTGTTTCCGGCGCGTTCGCCGAGACCGTTGATCGTGCATTCGATCTGGCGCGCGCCACCCGCGACGGCGGCCAGGGCGTTGGCCGTGGCCATGCCAAGGTCGTTGTGACAGTGGGTGGCGAAGACCACATCCTCTGCGCCGGGCACCTCGTTGATCAGGCGCGTGATCAGATCGGCACTTTCGACAGGCGCGGTGTAGCCCACGGTGTCGGGGATGTTGATGGTTGACGCCCCGGCCTTGATCGCGATCTCGACGACGCGGGCGAGGTAGTCCCATTCGGTGCGCGTGGCATCCATGGGCGACCATTGCACGTTGTCACACAGGTTGCGGGCATGGGTGACCGTGTCGTGGATCCGCTCGGCCATTTCATCTTGCGTGAGGTTCGGGATCGCCCGGTGCAGGGGCGAGGTGCCGATAAAGGTGTGGATGCGGGGCCGTTTGGCGTGCTGTACGGCCTCCCAACAGCGGTCGATATCCTTGATATTGGCCCGGGCCAGGCCGCAGATCACGGAGGTGTCCGCGCGTCGGGCGATCTCGCTCACCGCCTGAAAATCGCCCTCGGAGGCGATGGGGAAGCCGGCCTCGATGATGTCGACACCCATCTCGTCAAGCAGCCCGGCAATTTCGAGCTTTTCATTATGGGTCATGGTTGCGCCCGGGCTTTGTTCGCCGTCGCGCAAAGTGGTGTCGAAAATAACCACGCGGTCTTTGTCTGTCATAGCATGTCTCGTTTGATGTCATCCCAAGCTTCGGCGCGAAAACGATCCTCTGAGCGGTCGCGCCGTATCAGGGCACGCTCAGAGGCGGCTTAGGAGCAGCAGGACGGAAAGGCAAGCCGCCGGGGCGGGTGCGCTTGATGGGATATGATCCTGCGTTTTCATGGACCTCACTATAGGCGTGCAATTTTTGTTTGCAAAGGGCGTTTCACGCCGCACTCGCCGCTCCCTTGCGGGCGCGTCTCGCGGGGGTCAGGAGCCATCGCGAAAGCGGTTCACGATGGGATAGCGGCGGTCGAGCCAGAAAGCGCGTTTGCTGAGCCGGGTGCCCGGCGCGGATTGGAAACGTTTGTATTCGGCGATGTAGATCAGATGCTCCACCCGCTTGACCTCCGCGCGCCCGTAGCCTGCGGCCACGCAATCGGCGATGGAGCCGTCCTGGTCGATCAGAATGTCGAGGATGCCGTCGAGCACCGGGTAATCGGGCAGGGAATCGCTGTCTTTCTGGTCGTGTTTGAGCTCTGCCGAGGGCGGCTTATCGATCACCCGCACCGGGATCACCTCGCCCTCGGGTGCCATCATCCAGTCGCGGTGATTGGCATTGCGCCAGCGGCACATCTCAAAGACGCGGGTCTTGTACATGTCCTTGATGGGATTGTAGCCGCCCGACATGTCGCCATAGATCGTGGCGTAGCCCACCGCGACCTCGGATTTGTTGCCTGTGGTCAGCAGCATCTCTCCGAACTTGTTGCTGAGCGCCATGAGCAGCAGCCCGCGCAGACGCGATTGCAGGTTTTCTTCGGTCACATCAGGTTGCGTGCCCTCAAAGAGCGGGGCGAGGGTGGTGGTGATCGCATCGCGGCCCGCTTTGATCGGCACAAAATCATAGCGGGCGCCCAGATTGCGAGCGACCGCCTTGGCGTCTTCCAGCGACGTGTCGGAGGTGTATTCAGAGGGCAGCATCACGCAACGCACATTGTCCGGCCCCAGCGCATCAGCGGCGACCGTGGCCACAATCGCGCTGTCGATCCCACCAGACAGGCCCAGCAGCACCTTGGAAAACCCGGTCTTGCGCATGTAGTCGCGCAAGCTGAGCACCATGGCGTGATAATCCTGTTCATAGGCATCCGGCAGCGCGGCCAGCGCGCCTTTTTCAGCGCGCCACCCATCGGGCGTGCGCACCATGTCCAGCTGGGTGATCGCCTCTTCAAAAACCGGCATTTGCAAGGCCAGCTCGCCGCCGGGGTTCAGCACGAAGGTGCCGCCGTCAAAGACCTGATCATCCTGCCCGCCCACAAGGTTGAGGTAGATGAGCGGCAGGCCCGTCTCGACCACGCGTGCGACCATCAGGTTCTGGCGGGTTTCCATCTTGTTGCGATAGTAGGGCGATCCGTTGGGCACCAAGAGGAACTCGGCCCCCGTTTCCACGAGGGTCTCAGCCACATCCAGATGCCAGGCGTCTTCGCAAATCGGGCTGCCCACACGCACGCCGTCGACCACATAAGGCCCGCCCAAAGGGCCCGCATCATAGAGACGCACCTCATCGAACACGGTCTCATTGGGCAATTCATGCTTGAGAATGCAGGCCTGCCGCTGCCCGCCCTTGAGGATGTAGTAGCCATTGTAGAGCGCCCCCTCGATCACCGCGGGGCCGCCAATGGCCAGGGCCGGACCATCGGCGCAATCAACCATCAGTGCATCAATCGCCGCCATCGCCGCCTGTTGCACGGCCGGTTTCATGACCAGATCCTGCGTGTTGTAGCCCAGGATGAACATCTCGGGCAGCGCGACAAGCTGCGCGTCGGCCGCCTTGCCTGCCTCCCACGCCGCACGCGCGAGGGCGGCATTGCCGTCAATATCGCCCATTGTGGCGTTCAGCTGCGCCAGGGTGATGCGGAAGCGATCTGTCATGAAAGGAAAAACTCCGGGTTTGGGGATGATTTAGCAGATGCGCGGGCGATGGAAAGCCGAATTGCCCAAAACCCGTTGTCAGCCTCTGGTGGCTCAATTAGGCTTGGGGTAACCTGCTCACCAAACCGCAGGACCGCCACGGGAGAGGCATGAGATGACCCAAAGGCTGATCGCACCTTTTGCAGTGAGCATGGCCATGGCATGGACCACGGCACTGACCATGGCACTGACCACCGCAGGTCAGGCACAGGACGGCACGGTCCAGACCAAGCAATATGAGGATGGCGGCATCTACGAGGGCACGTTCAAGGACGGGCTCCAGCATGGCACCGGCACCTACACGCTGCCCAACGGGTATGAATATACCGGCGCGTGGGTTGACGGCGAAATCCGGGGCCAAGGCCGCGCTGTGTTTCCCAATGGGTCGGTCTATGAAGGTGAGTTTGCCAAGGGTAAGCCCGAGGGCGTGGGCAAGATCACGTTCACCGATGGCGGCACCTATGAGGGCGAATGGCTCGACGGCAAGATCACCGGCAACGGGTTGGCGATCTATGCCAACGGGGTGCGCTATGAGGGCGGCTTTCTCAACGCGATGCATCACGGCAAAGGGCGGATGGACAGCCCGGGCGGCTATGCCTACGAGGGCGATTGGGCCGAAGGCGTGAAAGACGGCGAGGCAACGATCACCTATCCCGATGGTGCAATCTATGAAGGTCAGGTGAGCAACGGCGCGCGCGAGGGCGAAGGCACGTTGCGCATGCCCGACGGGCTGATCTATGCGGGGCTCTGGAAGAACGGGCAGATTGACGGCACAGGCCGCCTGACCCAGCCCAATGGCGACATCTACGAAGGCGATCTGGTCTCGGGCAAGCGCGAAGGCCAGGGCCGCGTGGTGTACAACAATGGCGACACCTATGAGGGCGCGTTTCTCGATGACCGCCGCCATGGGCAAGGCGTGTTCGTGGGCACCGATGGCTACCGCTATGAGGGCACATGGGCGGCGGGCAAAATAGCGGGTGAAGGCACTGTGACCTATCCGGATGGGTCGGTCTATGTGGGCCAGTTTGCCGATGATCTGGCCAATGGCACGGGCAAGATCACCTATCCCGATGGTTCCACCTATGAGGGCGAATGGACCAATGGGGTGATCGATGGCCAAGGCGTGGCGCGCTATCCCAACGGGCTGGTCTATGAAGGATCGTTCGTGAATGCGCGCAACGAAGGCTTCGGCGTGATGACCTACGAGGACGGCTACCGCTATGAGGGCGAGTGGCGCGACGGGCAGCGCGAAGGGCAAGGCACGGCGACCTACCCGGATGGCACGGTCTATGAAGGCACCTTTGCCGGAGGGCAGCGCGACGGCATGGGCAAGATCACCATGGCGGATGGGTTCACCTATGAAGGCCAGTGGCGGGAG
>JBCBWJ010000211.1:0-5879 GCA_039817165.1 Pseudomonadota bacterium
GGGCCCTTGGGCGTGTCATCTTCGCCCGTTGCGATGAACACGATGATGAAGTCGGCGTGATCTGCGCCTGAAATGAAGTGCTTTGTACCATTCACCACCCAGTCGCCGCCGTCACGGCGCGCTGTGCATTTCATGCCGCGCACGTCGGAGCCTGCATCGGGTTCGGTCATCGCCAGGGCATCCATCCGTTCGCCGCGAATGGCGGGCAGGAGGTAGCGCTCTTTCTGCTCCCCTTCGCACGCCATCAGGATGTTCTGCGGTCGACCAAAAAAGTGCGTGAGCGCCATGGAACCCCGCCCCAGTTCCCGTTCGACCAATGCAAACTCCAGATGGTTCAACCCTGCGCCGCCCACCTCTTCGGGGAAGTTGCAGGCGTAAAAGCCAAGGTCGATGGTCTTTTGCTTGATCGCTTGCGCCACCTCAGGGGGGACCTCACCTGTGCGTTCCACGTCTGCCTCGTGGGGATAGATCTCATTTTCAACGAAGCTGCGCACGGTAGAGACGATCATCTCCTGTTCATCAGTCAGTCCGAAATGCATGGCCCTATCCTTCTGCATGCGCTGCGGCGAGCGCTTCGACTTTGGTGCGAACGTGATCTGCGGGCTCACAGGTGCGCCGGGTGTCCAAGCTGACATGGAGCATGAACTGGTCGCATGTGGCCATACATTCGCCATCCGAGGCGCGCTTCATTTCATGCAAACAGCGCAGTTTCTTGCCCTCTCCGACGGTGACTTTGGTGTGCACCTCGATCTTTTCGCCCGCATGGGTCTCGGCCAGGTATTTGACCGTGGTGTCGACAGTGAAATAGCTCATCCCCGCTGCAACATAGTCATCATCGGCACCCACAGCCGCCATCACGACCTCGGCGGCGTCAGAAAAGAGCTGTCCGTAGCGGCCTTCATTCATGTGGCCGTTCATATCTGTCCAGTCGACCGGCACGACTCGGCGCTGTGTCACCATGGGCAGGCCACTGTCGGGCAAAGACATCAGTGATTTCTGATGGGCCTTGGCCACAGCGCCCGCGCCCCAATCATTGCCCTTGAGCGACCGGATGATCCCGATCAGATTGTCATCGCGGATGCGTTCGAGGTCGCGTGGACCCAGATCGCCCGCTTGTGCATCGCATTGATCACCCACTTTGTTGACGAACGCGTCTGTTAGGTCTGGCACATCCATCAGCTTGGTCCACGGCCATTTGAGGCAGGGCCCGAACATCGCCAACATGGCGCGCATTCCGCCTTCGCCGCCCGCGAGGTGGAAGGTCTGCATCGTGCCCATCTGCGCCCAGCGAAGACCGGGGCCAAAACGGATGGCCGCGTCAATTTCATCCGCAGTGGCGATATCGTCATGCAAGAGCCAAAGCGCCTCGCGCCACAGCGCTTCCTGCAACCGGTCGCTCAGGAACCCTTCGATTTCGACGCGGCAGTGAAGGGGGTACATGCCCAGTCGGGTATAGATGTCCTTGGCCGTCTCAATCGCGGCCGGATCCGTCTTTTCCCCGGCCACCAGTTCCACCAATGGAAGCAAATACACCGGGTTAAACGGGTGACCCACGATCAGGCGTCCGGGATTGTTCATTTCCGCCTGCAGCTCCGTGGGCATGATGCCTGAGGTCGATGAGGCAATGATCCCGTCGGTGTTCACGGCCTCGATCTGGGCATAAACCTTGCGTTTGATGTCAACGCGTTCCGGGACGGCCTCGACGATCAGTTCAGCGCCGGTCGCGGCCTCTTGCAAAGTGGCGCAGATCTTGAGGCTGCCTTCTTCGGGCATGTCGCTGTCCACGAGCATGGGAAGGGCGCGGCGGGCGTTGTTCATCACCTCGCCGATTTTGCGTGCAGCTTCTGGATCGGGGTCGAAGATACGCACATCCCACCCGTTGAGCGTCAGGCGCGCCGCCCATCCTCCGCCGATCACACCGCCTCCGATGATCGCTGCTTGATTGGTCATGAGGCTCTCCTCTTCTCTTGGGTCAAACCAACGCCTCCGTATGGCCATCCACGGCCATCACTTGCCCTGATACTTTCGATGCCGCGGGTGAGGCGAGAAAGAGCGCCATATCGGCCAGGTCATCGCCGCTCACCCAAGACCGCAAAGAGACATTCTCAACATAGCTGGCACGGAGCTCTTCGATGTCGCGGCCTGTGGCGGCGCTTTCATTGGCCAAGACCCGTTCCATTCGGTCGCCTTCGACAGACCCTGGCGCAATCGCATTGACGCGCACGCCTGCGGGCCCAAGCTCCATGGCGAGCGTCTTGGTCAGGCCAACGAGACCCCATTTCGCCGTCGCATAGGGGGATCTCAGAGGATAGCCAAAGAGCCCCGCTGTTGAGCTCGTGATCAGGATCAGACCATTGCCTTGCGCCCGCATCACACGCGCGGCCCATCGGCAGGTCAGAAACGTACCGTTCAGGTTGACGGCGACACAGGCCTGCCAATCGCGATAGGACATATCCTCGATCCGACCTGCAGGCCCGCCTGTGCCCGCGTTGGCGCAAACCACGTCGATGCCGCCCCAAGTACTTTCGATCTCACTCAGAAAGCTCTGCATTTGCGCCTCATCGGTCACGTCGGCGGTTCGGAAGATCATGTCCGGGTGCATCGCAGACATCTGCGCCACAGCAGTCGCATCCGCATCGCAAATGGCCACATGCGCGCCCGTCTCGGCAAAGCGCTGCGCCAGCCGCCGTCCGATCCCCGACGCACCGCCGGTGATGAGCACGCGCAGGCTCACCCCTTGGGTGCCCGCTTGGTCAGGCCGAGCTTGTTGCGCACCTCTTGCGGCCCGATGACCCGCGCGCCAAGGCGTTCAATGATCTCAACCGAGCGCGCGACGAGCTGTTCATTGGTGGCCAGCACGCCGCGATCGAGCATCAGGTTGTCTTCGAGACCCACGCGCACATTGCCACCGGCCAGCACGGCCGCGGCGACATAAGGCATCTGATTGCGGCCCAGACCGAAGGCCGAAAAGGTCCAGTCGGACGGCACATTATTGACCATCGCCATAAAAGTGTTGAGGTCATCTGGCGCACCCCAGGGCACACCCATGCAAAGCTGTACGAGCGCGGGACTGTCCAGCACGCCATCCTCGACCAACTGTTTGGCGTACCACAGATGGCCTGTGTCAAACGCTTCGATCTCGGGCTTCACGCCGAGTTCCGTCATCATGCTACCCATGGCTGTCAGCATGCCGGGGGTGTTGGTCATCACGTAGTCGGCTTCGGCAAAGTTCATCGTGCCGCAATCAAGCGTGCAAATCTCCGGCAGGCATTCCGCGACATGGGCCACGCGCTCTGTGGCGCCCACCATGTCGGACGTGTCAGACAAAGGCAGCGGTGCTTCCGCCGAGCCAAAGATCACATCTCCGCCCATGCCCGCGGTCAGGTTCAGGACCACATCCACCTCAGACTCGCGGATCCGATCCGTCACTTCGCGGAACATCCTAAGGTCCCGGCCCGGACCGCCGGTTTCAGGATCGCGCACGTGGCAATGGACCACTGCCGCGCCTGCTTTGGCGGCGGCGATGGCGCTGTCGGCGATCTCCTTTGGGCTGCGTGGCACATGGGGGCTGCGGTCCTGCGTGGCCCCGCCACCGGTCACGGCACAGGTGATAAAGACCTCACGGTTCATGGTCAGTGGCATGGCATCCTCCCTCAGGGCTTGCAGTTGCAAAAGCTTATCGCTCTGGTGCGATTCTAGAATGTGCCGTAGAAGTCAAAAATCATGCAGGACTGGACAAAACAACCCAAACGCCCGGTGCGCATTGCGATCCTTCTTTTTGATCGCTTTTCCAACCTTTGCCTTGCCAATTGCATCGAACCCTTGCGGGCGGCCAACACTTTGGGGGCGCGGACCGTGTTTGACTGGCAGATTGTCAGCCCGGATGGCTGCAATGTGATGTCGTCCAGCGGCATAGATATTCTGGCCAGCGGTCCAGCTGCGGACGTGGCCGCGCCAGACTATCTCTTTGTGATGGCAAGCTATTCTCATGATGGGCATGATACCCGCGCCAATCGCCGCTTGTTGCGGCGGCTTTCACAGCGTTGCGGAGTTATGGTGGGGTTTGACGCAGGCCCGTGGCTATTGGCGTCAGCGGGGCTGTTGGAAGGGCGGCGTGCGACAGTGCATTGGGACTTGCTGGACGCGTTCACCGAACGATTTCTCAATGTTGAGGCGAGCCGCGCCCATGTGATGCGCGACGGTAAGGTGATGACCTGTGCGGGTGCGATGTCGGCGTTGAAGCTGACCCTTGACCTGATTGCCGATCATCTGGGTCTTGCGGCGCGTCTCGATGTGGAGGGGCTTTTTCTACAAGGTGATCCACCGGTTGGGCCGTCTGATCAGATTGCCGACCCTATGGTACGAGAGGCTTTGGGCCTGATGCGCGACAACGTGGAACGGCCGTTGCCGATTGCACATCTGGCCGCGCGCCTGTCGTGCCAGCCGCGCACGCTTGATCGCCACTTCCGACAACGTCTGGGCGCGCCGCCGGGGACCGTTTATCGACATTTGCGTCTGTCGGCTGCCCGCAAATTGGTCGAGGACAGCCACTTGTCCGTGGCAGAGATCGCGCTGCGTTGTGGCTATAACAGCCCGGCCGCGCTGACCCGTGCAATCAAACGCACCTATGGGGCAACACCTCGCGCGTTGCGACAGGCCAGACTTGGTTGACAGCGCGGCCGGCAATAGCGCAGCCTTTGACGATGCGACCCAAGTTTCTTAGCCTCTGTTTCCTGATCATTCTGACCGCTCTGCCCGGTGCGGCACGCGCCCAATCGCCGGAGCAGGACAGGTTCATCGCCGCCAACATCCTCGCGGTGTTTTACCACGAGCTTGGCCATGCCGTGATCGATGTCGAAGACTTGCCCATTTACGGGCAGGAGGAAGACGCAGCCGACGTGTTTTCGATCTTCATGATCGACGCCCTCTACGAAGAAGACCTGGCGCGTGACCTCGCCTTTGACACAGCACAGGGATTTCTCGCGGAGGCCGAATTTGAAACTGAAACAGGGGAGGAAGAGCAGTGGTCAGGTGTTCATGGTCCCAGTGAACAGCGCTTTTACACGTCTGTGTGCCTCTTTTTTGGTGCCAACACACCGGCGCGTGCCAGCTTTGCCGATGCGCTTGACCTGCCGGAGGCGCGCGCCGAAACCTGCAAGGAAGAATACGATCAGGCCAATCACAGCTGGGGTCGCATAATTGACGAGTTGATCGCGCGCGGCAAAGGCACAAGCTTGCGGTTTGACGGGCCGGGGCTTGGGTCCCGCGCGGCAGAGCTGCTGGCTCATGAAGTGACTTATCTCAACAGCGTGCTGCAGCTCTCAGAGCCGATCACGGTCGTGGTCGAACCCTGCGGAGAGGCCAATGCCTATTACTATACCGATGATCGGCTGATCCAATTCTGCGAGGAGTTCGAGACCTATTTCGAAGACATGGCGCGTTGGCTTTTGTGACTAAGGTGATGCGAAAAACCCTGTCAGTGCGCGTTTCACAAGCCCGGTCACAGAGGGCCGATCGAGTGCGGCGAACGGCATAGGGCGGCACACCTCCATAGCGGCGACGCCCACGCGCGCGGTCAGAGCACCATTCACCACCCCCTCGCCAAAACGGCGGGACAATTTGGACAAAAGCCCGCCCCCCGCGACTGATCCCAAGAGATCATCCCCAAGGGCCACTGCGCCCGTGGCCACCAGATGCGCCATCACAGCGCGCGCCAGGCGCCAGTTGCCGACAACGCCAGAGCGTCCGCCATAGATCACCGCGATGCGCCGGATCATCCGCAAATTGGCGGTCAGCGCCGAGATGACATCGGCCAAGGCCAATGGGACGAGTGCAGTAACCGTGGCCACCTGTCGGGCCGCAGATGTGATTTCCGCTAT
>JBCBWJ010000212.1:0-5872 GCA_039817165.1 Pseudomonadota bacterium
TTTTAGACTCTGCCAGCGCCCTGCCAATTTCACCATAGCCCATCACACAAGGCGCGAGGGCTGCCAGCAAGTCAAGCAGATCCCCCGAATGCCCGGCATCAAGCACATAGCGGGTATAGGCAAGGTTTTCGGCCCGTTCCTCGGTCGCGAAAAGCGTCGCCTCATCAATCCCGGCATCAGCACAGATTTTGATATGCAGTGCGATTTCGTCGTTGATCAGGCCGTTCACCGTGTCAGCAGCCAGACGCATTTCAGCGACTGTCTCTGCCTTCGTCACCGCAAGCGCCCAAGCGCGCGAAAAGTGGATCAGAAAGACATAATCCTGCTTGAGGTAGTGCAGGAACGCTGCGGCCGGCAATGTGCCATCTCGAAGCCCGCGCACAAATGCGTGTTGGGTGTAGTCGGTCCAAGCGGGGGTCACCCCCCGCCAGCTTTTGAAAACGCGGCCGTATGTCATTCTGCCCCCAGATCGATGGCCAGCGCTGAAACTGGTCGTGTCCCTTCGACCAGCCCACTGTCGGCCAGGAATTGCTCAAAGCGGGTATAGCGGCCTTCATCCAGTGCTTCGGGGCGCAAGGCAAAGCGGGGCAGCGTGTCCACCCATGCTTTGGCATTCAAAGCATCGTCCAATTCAGGCGCGTAGCCTTTGAACAGCTCCCATGATGCCTCCGGGTTGTTCACGATATACTGCGTTGCCAATTCAGTCGCGCGCAGAAAACGGCGCACCTGATCCCGGTCCATCAGGTCGGGGTTCGCGACATAGATCAATTCGTCATAGGTCGGCACGCCCTCTTCCTCAACGTAGAAACACTTGCCCTCGACCCCTTCAATTTCCATCTGGTTCAATTCGAAATTCCGGTAAGCGCCAATCACCGCATCCACCTGACGAGACATCAGCGATGGGCTGAGGGAGAAGTTGACATTCACCATCTCAACCTCATCGAGGCTGACACCGTGTTTGCCCAGCATCGCGGTCAGCACGGCTTCTTCCACACCAGCAACGGAAAAGCCGATCTTGGCCCCTTTCAACTCGCTTATCTCTTGTATAGGTCCGTTTTTCAGGACCAGCAGACAGTTGAGAGGTGTCGCGACAAGCGTGCCAACGCGGATTAGCGGCAGGCCTTCGGCCACTTGCAAGTGCTGACTTGGCTGATAGCTGACGGCGATATCACCTTGGCCAGCGGCAACCAATTTTGGCGGGGCGGATGGGTCGGCAGGTGGGATGATCTCGACCTCAAGACCTTGATCGGCGAAAAGCCCGAGTTCTTCGGCGACGATGATCGGGCCGTGATCGGGGTTGATGAACCAATCCAACAAAAGGGTCATCTCGTCTTGGGCGAAGGCTGGTGCGGCGATCAGCATTGCTGCCGCGCTGGTCAAAAGAAGTTTCATGTGGGTCTCCCTAGTCTCCCAATGCAAGGAGTTTGATGTCCCCTTGCCAGTGTTGCGATAGCCGCTCGGCGGCCTGCCAGGCCCGAAGGCCACTGCGGCAGGCGAAAACGGCGCGTGTGTGGTGTGTGGGTGTTGGCCCGTCCGGGCCGAACGCTGAAACGGTGGACCTTATGGCTGTAGGCAGGGGTGGCCCAGCCTCATCCTGTGCGCGCAGGTCTACCAGAAAGTCGCCGGCTTGAATGTCGCCGGGGGCGATAAAGGCGGGGCTGGGTACGGGGTTGGGTGCGCTGTCAAAGCGGAAGCCCCCAAAGCGCAATGCGCCCGCATCATAGGTCACTAATTGACCAAGCGAGCTGCTGTCACCCACCAGCACGGCGATAGCCATTTGCACCTGCAGGCTGCCAATCACACCAACGCTTGGACCAAGCACTCCGTCTCTGTCGCAGGAGCCAAGCTGGTCGGGCAGATCAGGAAACACCGCGCGCAGACCCGGCTTGCCGCCACAAAAGCCACCGACATATCCTTCTGTGCCGACGACGCTGGCACTGATAAGGGGCTGGCCCGTTGCAAGGCAATGGTCTGAAGCCATGTAGCTGACCGCAAAGCTGTCGGCGCAATCCAGCACCATATCAACACCTTCGCACAGCGCTGCAATGTTGGACGGATCGACGCGCTCGGCGACCCCCTCAAAACGCAGGTCACTGTTCAGATTGGCGAGGCGACGCGCGGCTACGTCCGTCTTGGCTTTGCCAATGTCCGCTTCGGCAAACAGAGTCTGGCGATGCAGGTTGCTAATGCTGACCACATCCGCATCGACCAGGCGCAATTGACCGACGCCTGCACCGACAAGGTATTGCAGAACAGGTGCGGCCAATCCACCCGCCCCGATGACCAGCACCCGGGCATCTGTCAGGCGCTGCTGCGCGCCGGGGCCAAGAACAGCGGTTTGACGGGCGTAACGTGTCATGCGCAGGTGTCCAACCATGCGCGCACGCGCTCCTCTGGATCATCGTTCAATGTGATGTCGGTTACTACAGACACGATATTGGCCCCGGCGGCAAAAGCACCGGGCGCGCGTGCAATACTCATCCCACCGATGGCAACAAGCGGGATATCCCCGATCCGCTGTTTCCATGTGGTCAGTTTGGCCACGCCCTGTTGCTCCCACTTCATCTTTTTCAAGATCGTCGGGTAGATAGGGCCAAGCGCCACATAGTCGGGCGCAAGGGCCAAAGCGCGGTCAAGTTCAGCATCATCATGGGTCGATATGCCCAGCTTCACTCCCGCTTTGCGGATTGCGGCCATGTCGGCCTGATCCAAATCCTCTTGCCCCAGGTGAACCCAGTCGCAACCAAGGTCGATCGTCAACTGCCAATAATCATTGACCACGAGAATTGCATCATGTGCGCGGCATAGGTCGCGGGCCTCTGTCAGCTGCGCTTTGACACGATCCAGCGGTTGATCCTTGATTCGAAGCTGCACGAGCTTGATGCCAAGGGGCAGCATCCGGCGCAGCCACGCAACATCGTCAAATATCGGATAAAAACGAGCGAGGGTCACAGAAACGCCTTTCCAAGCACTGGGGTCGATGGGGCGGCCATGTCGCGCGACTCCATCGGGTCGGCAGCGGCGGCCAAAGCACCGGCCTCGACCGCGCGGGCAAACCCTTCGGCCATGGCCGCTGGGTCCCCTGCCTTCGCCACGGCAGTGTTCAGCAATACGGCGTCGTAACCCAATTCGATGGCATGGGCAGCCTGCGACGGCAGGCCAAGGCCCGCATCGACAACCATTGCGATTTCGGGGAAATGCGCGCGCAGGCTGCGGAGCCCGTAAATGTTGTTGAGCCCCAACCCGGTGCCAATCGGCGCGCCCCAGGGCATCAGAACCTTACAGCCAGCCGCGACAAGCCGTTCGCACAGCACCAGATCCTCGGTGCAATACGGGAAGACCTCGAAGCCTTCGTTGATCAGTTGCTCTGCCGCGTCAACCAGGCCGAAGGGGTCCGGTTGTAGCGTATCGGCGTGGCCGATCACCTCTAGCTTGATCCAGTTTGTGTCGAACAATTCACGCGCCATCTGCGCTGTGGTCACGGCCTCCCGGACCGAGTGGCACCCGGCTGTGTTGGGCAAGACTGCGACGCCAAGGTCCTGGATCAACGTCCAAAAGTCTTGGCCCGCCTGTTCGCCACCTGCCTCCCGCCGGACAGAGACTGTGGCAATCCCAGCACCTGACCGGCGAAACGCATCTGCCAATACAGCCGGTGAGGGGTATTGTGCCGTTCCCAGCATCAACCGCGATGCGATCTCTCTCCCGTAGAATGTCGGCATTTCAGCCCCCCTGTCTTGGGGCGACAACCTCGACCCGGTCACCATCTGACAGCGACTGTGCAGCGCGGAGCGTCTTGGGAACGAAGGTTTCATTCAAGGATGTTGCAACCTTGGCGTCTCCTTTGCCCAATTCGGTCAGCAATGCTGCCAGGGTAAGGGATGTGGTTTCCACCGCCTCACCGTTCACGATGATCTTCATACCAAACCTCCGGTGTTGTACCGTTCAGAACAAGATCTGCGGTCATGCGCGCCAGCGCAGGCGCCAGCAAGAACCCGTGCCGAAACAGCCCATTCGCGCAGATGCGATCCGGCAGATGGCGGATGCGCGGTTGATTGTCAGGAAATGCGGGGCGCGCATCGACGCCGATTTCCAGCAGCTCTGCTTCACCGAATGCGGGGTGCAGGGCATAGGCCGCGTTCATCAATTCCATCACTGACCGCAGGGTCGCGCGATTGCGGTCGCCGCTTTCGATCTGGGTCGCGCCCAGCATGAAGACCCCATCGCCACGGGGCACAATGTATAGCGGGAACCGCGGGTGCAACAGCCGGACGGGTCGGTCAAGCGTCACGTCCTTGCAGCGCACGACCAGCATTTCGCCTTTCACCCCGCGCAGGTCAGGCAAAACATCACGCGCCGCAAGCCCCCGGCAATCGATGATTTGCCCGTCCATCTGCCCGTCTGTGTCACGGCTGAATGACACGCCGTTTTCAGATAGGTGCGCGTGGACCCCGGCCAAGGTCGCGCGGGGGTCAAGGTGGCCTTCGCCATCAATGAAAAGCGCCTTGGTGAAATGATCTGCCAGATACGGTTCAAGCGTGTTGATTGCGGTGCGGTCCAGTGTGCGGGCGTTGGGTGCCCGGCGTGCAAATGTTGTCAGCTCACTTTGATCCCGCCCAAGGGCTACAACCAATGTCCCCTGCTGCGTGACGTTTGCGCCATGGCGCTGCCACCACGCGGCGGCGCTGCAGCCTTGGCGGACGACCTCTGGCTCTGTGCTGACGCCTTCGCAATCGGGGGCCAACATGCCGCCGGCCCACCAGGAACATGCGTGTTCCCCTGGCGCACCTTTGGGGTCGATCACGTTCACCTGCGCCCCACGCGACGACAGTTCGGCCGACATCGCAAGGCCGCAAACCCCGCCGCCCAATATGGTGAATGCGCCCGTCATGTCCAAACGGCGTGGAAATGGTGTACTGGACCATGGCCGTGCCCGACGGCCAGCGTGTCGGCCTGCACAATCGCCTGATGCAACCAGCGATGCGCCCGCGCCACGGCATCGTCAATCGTCAGCCCCTGCGCCAGACAGGCGGCAATCGCCGACGAGAATGAACAGCCTGTGCCATGCGTATTGCGCGTGGTGATACGGGGTGCTGTATACTCTTGTCGCGCTGTGCTCGTGGCCAACATATCAACGCAAGTCGCACCATCCGCATGGCCACCTTTCATCAAAACAGCCCCAGCACCAAGGTCCAACAGCCGCGCAGATTGGTCGGCCGTTGTTCCTGCACCCACTAACTTCGCCGCCTCCGGTAGGTTCGGGGTCAGCAGCGCGGCACGATGGATCAAGTGGGTCTTGAGGGCATCAATCGCTGTATCGGCCAGAAGTGTATCGCCCGACTTGGCAACCATCACTGGGTCCAGCACGATTGGGCCGGTAAAGCCCTGCAGCGCCGCGGCGACAGCTTTGATCAACGACGGTGTCCCCAGCATGCCGATCTTGATCGCGTGAATGTCGATATCATCCAGCACGGCTGTGATCTGTGCGGTGACGACGTCGTCAGGGACAGGGTGGATCGCTGTCACAGCTTGCGTATTCTGTGCGGTGATGGCGGTGATCACGGACGTGCCATAAACCCCCAAGGCAGAGAATGCTTTCAAATCCGCCTGAATGCCTGCCCCGCCACCGGAATCAGAGCCCGCGATTGTCATAGCCTTCGCAACCATATGCGCACCACCGTCGTTTTGCGGCCAAGAGCGGTGTGGGAAACAAAATGGGGCGTTCGCGGGCGCCTATGCTGTTCCCTCCGCCGGTCCTAACCGGTTCAGGTTCAATGGGTCCACGTCAAACGTATCTCAGCCCGGTATCGGGCACCCCAACAGATTTCAGCAATGGCTAGATCATCGCACAGACATCGTCAATCAGGCTGTTCTA
>JBCBWJ010000213.1:0-5862 GCA_039817165.1 Pseudomonadota bacterium
CATCTTTTTCTTTTTCATCGTCTTCTTCCGCATCTTCCCGGTGCCCGCGTGGATCACACTTTGCGCTTGGCTTGCACTTCAGTTCTTTGGCGGGTTTTCAACGCCCAGCCCGGGCGGCGGGGGCGTGGCCTATTGGGCGCATATCGGCGGCTTCGCGGCGGGGGCCCTGCTCACCCTCCCGCTGCTTTGGCGCTTGGGCGGCTTAGAGTTCTGGAACAAGACCCATGGCGCGCCACCCCATCCGGAAGCCAAGTACAAATACGTCCAAAGCGGCATTCCCCGCGTGGGCCGCCGCTAGCGGAAGAGACACGGTTCAGCCCCGGATCACGCCTGCGAACTTGTCAAAGATCGCCTCATTGGCGCATAAAACATCGCCGCTTTCAACGACGCTGCCGGTGCCCGTGACGGTCTCGATCAGGCCACCCGCCTCACGCACTATGATATCGCCGGCCGCCACGTCCCAAGCGTTGAGATCGCGTTCCCAGTACCCCTCGTAGCGGCCCGCCGCCACATAGGCCATATCGAGCGCCGCCGACCCCCAGCGCCGCACGCCCGCGCAAGCGGGCATCAACCGTGCCAAATCCTGTAGGGTCGCGGGCAAATCACGATGCCCGCCGAACGGCACGCCCGTGGCAAAGATCGCCTCGATCATCTTGGCGCGCGACGACACCCGCAATCGCGTGTCATTGAGCCACGCCCCCTCGCCCTTTTCGGCGTGAAACAACTCATCCTTGGCCGGGTCATAGATCACGCCCGCCACAATTTTGCCCTTATGCTCCAGCGCAATCGACACCGCCCAATGGGGCAGCCCGTGCAGGAAATTCGTCGTGCCATCCAGCGGGTCCACGATCCAGCGGCGCGTGGGGTCTTCACCCGGCTCGCCGCCACCTTCCTCGCCCAGCCAGCCATAGGTCGGACGCGCGCCCATCAGCTCTTCTTTCACGATCGCCTCAGCCGCCACATCCGCCCGGCTCACGAAATCGCCCGGACCCTTCATCGTGGTCTGCAAGTTCTCCACCTCGCGGAAGTCCTTGTTCAGCGACCGGCCCGCTTTGCGCGCGGCTTTGATCATCACGTTGAGATTGGCGCTGCCGTGCATCTGCGGCCTCCTTGCGTTGAGGCTGCGCTATACGCCGGGTGCCGCGCGGGGGCAAGGCTCGCGTCCCGCCAGATCGGACCCGCCCGGGAATTACCCGATCAACGCCGCAAGCCGCGCCTCCAACGCGTCAATCGGCACAACGATGTCGCACCGATTGTACACGGCCCGGCTGCCCGGGGCGTCGGTGTAGCGGTCAAACACCGTCAGCCCCTCTTCATCAGGACACAGGAATGGCTCATAGGGTTGCCCCCGGTCGCGCGCCAGCGTGATGTATTGCGAGGTGAAGTGCGAACTGAAAAGCTCGATCACCCGCGCGGTGGCTGGGCAAAACACCAGGTTGGCCAGACCCGCCCCGTGGGGCGAAAGCAAAATCTCCGCCTGCGCCAGCCGCCGCGCCAGATCTTGCGGCGCATGGTCCTCGGCGAACACCTCGGTGAAACCGAAACGCGCGATCATGGCCGCAAACGCGTCGTGGTTCACAATGCGCCGTCCCTGCGCACGCTGCCGACTGATATAGACGTATTTCCCGAACGTGTCCGGGTGCCCCGCCGCCCCACTGGCGTCCGAGGCGAAAAGAGCGTCAATGTATCTGTGGATCCAATCCGGCGTGAACCGCGCCTGGCGCACCCCTTCCAGATGCACCGACCGTTCCAGCCGGAACGCCGGATTCTTGGGATTGAAAAAGCGCAGCGGCGGGCCATCGGGGCCCAACAGGTTTTGCATCGTCGCGCGCAGCCAATTGGCACCGGTGTTCACAAGAATGGTGTCGAACGCCCTGATATCGAACCCCGCCTCCTTGCCCACGAAAAGCTTGGGCAGGGAATCGAGCAAAAAGAACGAATACCGCCCAGCGCCCGGCGCCGTCAGATCGAGCGTCAGACCCGGCAGCTCTACCGGCTGGGCCAACTCCGGCGGATCGTCCAGCCGTTGGAAGCTCTGACCATGCTGCACAAACACTTGCCCGCCCCTGCCAAAATACTTGCGCGCCTCCTTGATCCACACTGTCACATCCTGCATGTCGTAGATGTGCGGCGCCCCATAGGTGCCGCGCTTGGGGATCATGCCCAAGGACTGCAGCCGCGTTTCCAGCTCGAACAGGTCATCAATCGGGCGCAGGACGGTGAAGGTGGGCGTGATGGTTTTCTCGCCCGCATAGGATTTCGGCACCAGGATCCGGTCGGGTTTGATCATCTCTTTCGCCGCCTGACCCGCCCGGACATAGACGTGATCGGCAAACACCGTGCTTTGCGGCGACGGGCCCAGAGACCAAACCGTACTCTGACCGACCGGGCCTTCATAAACAGTGCTGTCATGGGCCATCAGCCGATGGTGCACCGGCCATTGCCCGTCAAGATGGGCATCCGTCAGCACCAGGATCGCGGTGTCGGCCAGCAGGTCAAGCGCGTGTTGCACCACCCCTCCCCGCGCTTGCCCGCTGATCAGCGCCGCATCGAAGCCGCGCGCCTCATCCAGCGCCTGCGCCTCACTCGGACCGACCAGACGATCCCCGCACCCGGCCTGCGCGGCGGCCGCTTGCACCGCCTCAACCGCTTGCGCATCGTCTTCGATCAACGTGACATGCGCGCCCTCGCCCAGCAAGAACAACGTGGCCGGTCCCGCGCCAAAGTGCAAAACCCGCGCCGCACGTCCCAGCCCGCTCAAAAAGGCCACCACCTGTTCTGCGGCTGCCGGCGCGGAAAACGCTGGCGCATCTGTCTGCGGCTCATCTTGCATGGGGCGCTCCTTCACTGCACAACCCGACGACCATCTGGCGCAACGTCTGCCTCAACGCAGCTTTGCACTCCACGATGATTTCTCTACGCGCTTTTGTTACGATGCGGCAGATCAAACTCCGGCAAATCCAAAAACGCAGCGATCCGCGCCTGCGCAGTCTCCTCCGACAGGTCCACCTCCAGAAACCGGGGATGACCGTCGAAGTAAGTCCGCACAGCCCGCCTGTGGGCGGCAAATATAGACTGATAATGCGCCTCGTGCCCCACCGGCGTGTCCAGACCGAAGACATGCAGCTTGTTTTCCGACGGGCCGCGCCTCTCGGTGTGCTTGAGGATGGAATTCAACCACAAATCCGCGTCGCGATGCATGAAAATGAACCGTGCATCCGGAAACCACTCATCCAACTCCCGGTACAGCATGGGCCACGGGTGATCCTCCACCACGTCATACTTGTCGGCCAATGCACGCAACGCATCATAGTCCCGGTGCGCCCAAAACCGCACCAGCTTCGTCCGGTTCAACCGCTCCGCGCGCAAGTCCAGAACACTCAAACCCGCATCGCGCAACGCATGAGACACGCTCTTGGTCCCAGTGCGGCCAAATCCGATAAGAAAGACTTTCATCCAGATGTCCCTGCCATGTCGTCCCGCCTGCTTGCCAGATGCGACCGGGTTTCTCAATCTCTGCTTTCAGATCGCAGGCCAGTGTGCTTGCGCGGCCAGCACACATTTCGCATTTGCACCCGCGTGGCCATGCAAAACCGCCTCGACACCAGAAATCCACCCTCAGAAACGCGCAAAAACACACTTCCAAACACCGCGCGCTTCTTTAATCTGATGTTCTGAATCACCCTCAGAGAGCGACGCACCCATGCTCAAGACCGTCCCCCTCAGCCAAGGCCATCTCGATGCCACAGACGTGACGCGCTACCGCGAAGACGGCTATCTGCGGCCCATCCCCGTGATCCCGGCCGATGAGGCCGCTCTGCTGCGCGCAGAGCTTGAAGCGATGGAAGACACCTGGCTGGCCGCCGATCTGCCGCACCCGCTCAACACCTACAAGCGCGTGAATGCCCATTGCGTGATCCCCATGGCCCACCGCATCGCCGCCGACCCGCGCGTTCTGGATGTGATCGAAGGTGTGCTGGGCCCCGATATCCTGATCTGGTCGGTGGAGTTCTTCATCAAGGAACCAAAGACCAAATCCATCGTTTCCATGCATCAGGATCTCACCTACTGGGGCTTCGGTGCCGTGGACCAATTGCTCACCGCCTGGATCGCGCTCAGCCCGGCCACGCAGGCTTCGGGCTGCATGGATTTCGTGCGCGGCAGCCACAAAAACCCGATCCTGCCCCACGAAGACACCTTTGACGCCGACAACCTGCTGTCCCGCGGACAGGAAATTCAGGTCGATGTCGCCCCCGAAGATCGCGTTCCGGCCGAATTGCAGCCCGGCCAGATGTCGCTCCATCACGGGCTGATGATCCACGGCTCCGGCCCCAATGTCACAGAGGACCGCCGCATCGCCGTGGCCATCCGCTACTGCACGCCCCAGATTGCCCAGCAGGTGGCCAAGAAAGACTACGCCATCCTCGCCCGCGGTGCCGACCGGACCGGCAACTTCGTCAATTTCGCCCCCCCAACTGCCCCCTTTACGCCGGCCAGTCTTGCGCTCTACGATGAGATCAGAGTGGCGCAATCCGCCGCTCTGATGGACGGCGCAGAAACCGACGCACAAGGGATGTACACCTGATGGACAAGGTCAGCTTCACCCAGATGAAGGACGGCACCAAGGAAGACTACGAATTCCTCACCGCCCACGAGATCGACCACACCAAACACACCGCCCGGCGGCTGCTCAAAGCGCTGGTGGAGCTCGATGAAGGCCTCTCAGGCTACCAGATCACCCGCCTCGGCCATTCCGTGCAATCGGCCACCCGCGCCTGGCGCGATGGCGCGGATATCGACTGGGTGGTCAGCGCGCTTCTTCATGATATCGGCGACATCTACGCGCCCTACAATCACGATGAATACGCCGCCACGATCCTCAAACCCTTCGTGCGCGAACAATGCCGCTGGTGCGTCGAAACCCACGGCGATTTCCAGATGCTCTACTACGGCCACCACCTCGACGGCGCGGACCCCAACAAACGCGACCGCCACGCGGGCCACATGTTCTTCGACGATTGCGCGCAATTCTGCGAACGCTGGGATCAGGCCAGCTTTGACCCCGATTACGACACGCTGCCTCTGGAGTTTTTCGCACCCATGGTCGATGAGGTCTTCGCCCGCGACCCCTACGATCCGGCCGTTCTGCGCCCCGAGGCGCGCTCCCCCCTGGTCAACGAACGAGTTGCCGCAACCCGCGAGGCCGCCCGCCAGGGCGGATGAGCCCACGCACCCTACCGCTCCGCCCGATCCCCAATGTCCCCCGCCCACCAGGACCGCTTCAGCCCCTGGTAAATCCGGATATCATCCGACCCGTGCCAACCCTGCACCTCGCGCGCCTTCTTCAAAAGGCTCCGCCCTTCGCGGCCCTGTGCGTCCATCCAGACAATCCGAAACCGCGGCCCGCCATTCACCTTGATCGCGGTCTTGACGACATTCACAACCTTCGCCGTCTCCACCTTGCCATAGCGCCGCGCCCTCAGTGCCTCCACCGTCCAGCGCCCACTGAGCCACAGCGCACCCAGCCACGCACAGCCGATCACCAGCGCCATCCACCGCAGCACAGTGGCCCCGGTGGCATAACTGCCCTCTTCCACCTCGATCAGATCCGGCTCGGTCTCCAGGTACTGAATGGGGATCTCATCGCTGATCTCAACATCCCGGTAAAACCCCGACCCCACCGATGTGCGCACCTCAATCTCTTCACGCCGCTGCGTCACAAACTCCATCGTCAGCCAATAGGTGAAGGTCCGATCCCCATCTGAATCGCGGCTCTCGGTGATGTCTTTGTCCACCACCACCGCCGCCGCCGCGCGCGTGAGCTTACTCTGTTGATAGCAATTCCCACAGGTCTGTGTCGTG
>JBCBWJ010000214.1:0-5861 GCA_039817165.1 Pseudomonadota bacterium
CAATTGTTGCTTCTGGGAAGTGCTTACCATTGTTAAGAAAGACGGTCGTCCCGCATTGCGAGCAAAAGCTTCGGCTGGATACTCCGGTGGTGTATCTGGAAACCTGCTCATGTCCGCTGGTCAACGAAAACTGATCTGATGGGACAACAACCCAAGTGCTGTAATCTGACCCCTGAAGTTTCCGGCAGTTGTTGCAATGGCACTTCAGAACAGCCTGCACCGAAGGTGCAAAGCTCCAGGACACGCTACCGCAATGACACCTTCCGGCATAATTCTCCATGTCGACACAACTCCTTCTGGACAGTGGATTTGGCTCAGGTCCCTCGTCCTGGGAACCTCAAGATGGATTTTGGCGCACCCGGTACCTCCGCTGCATGTATGGCGTCCTGCCAATGATCTGCATCGAACACCCTGACTGGCGGCCAGTCGGCTTTTTCAATGTCGGGCCAGAGGTCTCCAAAGAGATTGGCAAAGCATTTGGACGCAAGCGATGGCAGGTGATCTCGCAAGTGAAAGCGTTGGACTTGAGCCCGATACGTTCTTGGCACAACAACTGGTTGCCCCGATAGCAGGCCATAACCCACAAATATCGATCCTGACGGAAGTGCACTCAATATGGATGACCCGAGCGGCCCGCCAACCGAGTCGAAAACCAGATCCGACTGACGTGCGACCGCCAGAATGTTTGCAATGTCGGTTTGTGGCATGGGGTCTATCCCGAGGTCCGTGAGACGCTTCCGCCGCACCTCCGAACGATACAAACCGACAACGCGGCGCGCGCCTTGCTTTAGCGCCCATTGCCCCAGCAGATCAGCACAGGTTGATCCCGCACCCGAAAAGAGAACCGTTTTTCCATGCACAGGCCAGAGGTTGAGCATGGTATGGGCTGTTAGCGGGTTGATGTAGGCGCGTGCGGCAATCACATCCGGGACCGTACCAGGCACTTCGATCGCGTTGATTACGGCGCAATCAACGAACGCCTGCCACGTACCCCCTGCGCGCAGCGGCAAAACGCGTTTTCCCATCAGTTGTTCATGGCCTTGTGAGACAGCAACTACGTGGCCCACACCTTCATATCCTGCGACTGCTGGTAACGAGATCCGATGCGCATATGCCCCCGTGATGGGAATAAGATCGGATGGATTTATCGGTGCCAATGCCATTTCCACCCGAACATATCCTGCCTTCTGGTCTGGGAGCGGCCTATCGACTTGCCGCAGCACATCCTGCGGCGGACCAAATCGGTCATAGACGAATGCACGGCAAAGCCTTGTTTGTGCCGGAACAAGTGTCTTCGCACACGTCACTCGACAAGCCTTTGGCTGTCAGCGGCGGTGAGGTCCAATTCGTATGCGTCTCGCAAACGCTCAATGAATGGTTGGCACTCAGGTCCGAACAAGGAGCGGCCTTCGAAGCTGTGTAGGACAATACCCTCAATGAGTTCGCCAAGGCCCATTTCATGTTGTGCAGCCACAGCCTTGAGGACTTTGAGTACCCGCTTTTCGATACGAACGCCGGTTTGCACGCGTTCAACTTTCTTCTTTGGGTCAGGCACCGACATCTCCTAATTGAAATAGGTTGGATACCATGGTACCACAATAACAATCTTTCCTCAACCATCCGATCTGATGCCACCAAAAACAGTCGCAGTGTCTGCGTCATGAGAAGGCCAAGGTGATGAACGCGATGCAAAACAGACAAATCCTTATCTACCGGCATGGTCGTGTGCAGCAGGCTGAGATGAATACTATCGGACCACATCAGATTGCGGAGGCCGTTCGGGCGTACAATTCGGCACCGATAGAAGGGGGGTTTTCCAAAGAGGCGGAACCTTTCCCAAACCTCATCGTTACAAGCACGCTTCGACGCAGCATTGACACAGCCGACCAGTTATTTGGCCGCGTTGACCTAACAGATCAGCTGTTTAGGGAGGCCGAACTGCCGGATTTACTCAAGCTGCCCCTAAAGCTACGCCCATCACATTGGTTTGTTGTAGCGCGCCTATACTGGTTGCTCGGAACGGATCGAAACTGTGAAAGCCAACGACTTTTCCGGTCGCGTGTTACAAAAGCGGCCCGCCGATTGGATGATCTGGCAAGGGAGCATGGCAGCGTTGCGTTGATCGGGCACGGGATACTCAACCAGTACGTCGCGCGTGAGCTTTTGAAGCTTGGGTACGATGGCCCCCGAAGGCCGCACTGGCGCTATGGGCAATCCTTGAAATTCACTCTGGCAAAGACCTAGGCCGTGCTGGAACGCCTGTTTCATCGCTGACGTTTTCAGCGCAGCAAGAATAAGCTGATAGGTTGCCGGGAAAAACATGAACGCCTTAATGACCCAGGCAAGTCCGAAAAGGTTAGGAAAAGCTACTATCATTCATGCAGTGAATCGCCGCTGCGCCACCATTTGTTTGGGTTGGTGTCTCGACCGCTGACGCAGGCACGGGTGGCATAGGCTTCGTCCACGTAGACCACCGGTTCTTCGTAGGAATGGAGCCGATGGATGATGTCCAGCGTGCTCTTCAACGTCTCTTCGTTTCTGGGAATAGAGAACGTCAATGAGCGGACAGGTCGTGTGGTCGCGCGCTCCATCGCACCGTTGGCTGTTCCCTGATGGCCTCGGAAAAACTGCGTCCCCACAGCTGTTTCGAATGACACGTGGTCGTAGTTTCCGTAGTTCAGGCCAATATTTTCTGACAGCGCCAATCGGACTCTATCGTCATCTTCGGGGCCAAGCTCGACCCTGACGGTGAAGACCGGCTCCAGTTCGAAGCGGGGCGACGATAGGGTGCTCAGGTCATTTTTTGACACAGTGTTTCTCCCTTTCAGGCCAGAAACCGGTCCTCAAAGACCGTCTATCCAGTATGGGGCGCACTTCTGTTAAGGCTTATGAAGATGCGCCTGCCGGATAGTTTATCGGGGTCGACCAGGCTGGATGGCGGTGCATGTCCCAGTAAAGAGATTTGATTTTCAGGGTCAGTGGTCCGGGATTGCCGGTGCCGAAGACAACACCATCAACCGAGCTAACCGGCATGATACCGCCTGCAGTAGAGGTGATAAAAACCTCATCTGCCGCCTTCAGAAAGGTCGGCGTTACGTCTCCGACTAAGACCTCAATGTTCAACTGTTCGCATAGATCAAACACGGTCCGCCGGGTTATGCCAGGCAGCACGCCGAACTCGGGCGTATGCAGCACACCATCTTTGACAGCGAACACATTGAACCCTGGCCCCTCAGCGACATTGTCGTTTGAGTCTATGACCAATGCTGTTTCTGCTCCCTTATCGAAGGCATCATACAGACCTCGCACAAGGTCCAGCCAGTGATAGTTCTTAATGGAAGGGTCCACTGACTTGGGCGGAATGCGCACAACTTCACTAATCGCCATACGAAGGCCGCGTTCCATCTGCTCCGGGTTTGCAACAGACCCATAGGGCACCGCAAACGACATGAAACGGTTGGTCGCCTCACGTGGGTCTCGACTGAAACTTGATGATCCCCCGCGCGTACAGATCATTTCGACATACGCATGTTTCAATCCGGATAGTGCAACGCAATTGGACAGGATTTCGGTTACCTCATCCCGATCAAACGGGATCGCCATGTGCAGCTTTTCCATGCCTTTGAAGAACCGGTCGAGATGTAGATCAAGTCGGAAGAACGCTCCGTCCCAGACATGCACTGTATCATAGGTGGCGTCGGAATGCAGAAACCCCCAATCCAGAACCGACACTTTAGCGTCTTTCATGTGCATGTACTGGCCATCCTGAAATGCGATGCCTTTGGGATAGTCATAGGGGTCTGCGTAAGAAGGCGATATCGTTGGGAACGTCATTTGCGGCCATTTGGTTGGTGAGTTTCCGCAGTACTCTATCAGCGCAGGAATGGCATTTTGCCTAAAATTGGGATATATAGTTGGTAAGTTGCCAAGAATTGAGCAATATAGAGGGCAAGAGACCAAATGCTAGATGATACAGACCGGGCAATCCTGAGAGAACTACAACAGAACGCACGGCTTTCCTCGGAGGAACTTGGCGAGAAGATCGCCATCTCGCGATCCTCGGCGCAACGGCGCGTACAGCTTCTGCGCGAAAGCGGCGCGATTGAGAAAGAAGTTGCCGTGGTAAGCACTCGGCATGTCGATACAACGATGACTTTCATCGTTGAGGTGGAACTGGAACGAGAACGCATCGACCTGCTGGATGAATTCCGTCGATCAATTCTGAAGCTAGAAGAAGTACAGCAGTGCTATTACGTCACGGGCCATACAGATTTTGTCCTCATCGTTCTGGCGAAAGACATGGCGAGTTATGAGCTGTTCACCCGTCAGGTGTTTACAGAGAATCCCAATATTCGGCGCTTTCACACGAACGTTGTCGTTGACCAGGTTAAGGTCGGTCTGTCAGTTCCAATGTGAACAGCAAGATGACGCTCGTTCAAGTGGCCGCCTAAGGGCGCCATCTATGCAGCGCATCGAGCACTTGATCCAGTAGAACATCCACCAGCGTGTCCGTCGTGTCTACCACAAGGTCGTAGGGCATCTCGTCATGGACGATACCCGCCTCGCGTCGCCCGCTTCCAATCGGGCGGTCACCGCGCTCGCGCTCCCGTCGGTCCAACTCATCCGGATTGCAGGTTACGCCAATGCGGAACGTGTCGAAGCCTTTGACCGCCGTATCGAAACCAATGCGATGCGCTGGACGCAGAAGGGCTGTGTCCACGATTACCCTGCATCCCGACTCAAGGACCGCTCGGATCGCAGCATGGTGTGCCTCAACCAGCAGGTCATAGGTGTATCCTTCGCGATTAATAGGCCGCCCGGCCTTCATCGCCGCGAGGTCGGCAGGCGGCAGCGCATACAGGATGCTATCGATCCCGAAACCCAAGAACATCGTTCGAAACCGGTTCTGAAGCGCACCCACGAGTGTCGACTTCCCTGCACTCGACGGGCCATTCAAAAGAATGGCGAGTGGCAGGTCTCTGGTGGGAACGGTTGAGGGCGAGTGCGGCATCGCCGCTACTCTGCCATCCAGAACCTCGGATTGCTACAGCGATCCTGCCAGCTTTGGCGTGCCGCACCGCCGCATGTCGGTTGTGAGCCCAAAGCGCCAAAAAGTGCGCCGCAAACGAATGTCTGTAGTCAGGCTTGCTCAGCGTCAATTCGCCGGAGTGTTGCTTCTGCGAGTATCGTCGCGACCTCTGGCGCGTAATGTAGGTGTAGGTCCGGATCGCAAAGCTCTAGCTCAGTGCAGATGAACCTGTCCTCGCGCATGACACCGTCCACACGGGCACAAAGAGGCGCTCCCACAAATGCCATGATTTTTTCCGCCGCTGATCGAGCAGCAGCAGGTGGCTCTGCGGCTGCAATGGTTGGACCGAAGCGCGAATTGATACGAAATTCTCCAGTCATTGGCTTCGCCTGCACTGTGAGTTCGACCTTGCCGTCGATACACGTCATTTTCCACTCGCCGTCATCAATTTCAGGCAAAAACTCTTGCACCAAAATTGGGCGTCCCGGCACGTCTTGCTCTATCTTTGTACGTGTCGCTTCAATCTCAGAGAGACACGTTTGTTCTACGCCTACACCGTCGCCGCCAAACGCGGGCTTTAGCACAAGTTTTTCCGTCGAGCCCCGATCACCTTGGCTTGCAACGGCGTCTTCTACCGACCGGTAAGTTTCCGGAATTTCCACTCCAGCACCTTTTATTTCGATCAGCGTGCGCTTGTCGTTGTTCCATATGGCCAGGTCGGGACGCGCTTCGATTTGACCTCCCATTGCATTGAGCCTGATCAACCAGGCTGCAAAGCCGCCAGGGTCGTTCTGGTAATCCCAAGTCTGTCTGAGCAATGTAAGATCACACG
>JBCBWJ010000215.1:0-5835 GCA_039817165.1 Pseudomonadota bacterium
TGATCTTGGTCATGAGGCGGGTCCTTCCAACTGGCGCTTGGTTTGGGGCGTCTTAGACCAGAATCTCGCGTTTGGGAAGGGCTGTATGCATTTGTATACTAATTCCCGACGATCACGCCTCTCCGATCCTCACGGCCAGAAGAAGCGCCCCCAGAACCGCGATCAACGCCCCGATCATCAGCGGCTGCGCGGTGTCATCAAAGGCAAGCCCGATGGGCACGGTAAAGAGCACGGCCCCCACGGTCGCAAGCCCGGTGATCACGCTGGCCGCCATGCCCGCAACCGCGCCCATAGGCTCCATCGCCAGCGCGCTGAGATTGCCCAGCGTCATCGACGTGTGCACGAACACAGCGCCTTGCCAAAAGATGTAGAACGCAAAGGGCAGACCACCGGCAAAGACCACCCAATTCAGCGCCAGCATCCCAACCGTCACCACGATCATCAGCCCCATCGCAATGACCAAGAGCCGCTTCATGCCCAACCGCATGACCAGCACGGCATTGAGCAGGCTGAACGCCCCCGCAACCACGGCAATGAGCGCAAACCACCACGGAAAACCAGCCGCGCGGCCGTAGGTGACATCAAAGATCTGGTGGATCGAACTGAGCGAGGCAAAAAGCACCGTCATGCACAGCGCCTGCGCGGCGGTGCTCAGCTGCACAGTGCGGTTTGACATCACCGTCTTGGCCGCCCGCATCAGCGCGCCCATCTCAAACGGCATACGCTGCCCTCTGGGCCAGGTTTCAATGACGCGCAAAAACAGCCACGCCGCAGAGATCAGCGAAAACACCACGAACGCGGCAAAAATCCCGCGCCACCCCGTCAGCGCGATGATCCCGCTGCCAATGAGTGGCGCCACAGCCGGCACCAGCGTGAACACCATCATGATAAAGGACGTGATCTGCGCCATCGCCCGCCCGGCATAAAGATCGCGCACGATGGCCATGGGCACCACCCGCGTGGCCGATGCGCCCAAACCCTGCAAGGCCCGCGCCGCCAAAAGCAGCTCCAAACTGGGCGCAAACCACGCCAATGCGCTGGCAAAAATGTACAGCGCCGCCCCCAAGAGGATCACCGGCTTGCGCCCAAAACTGTCCGACAGGGGCCCTGCAAAAAACGTGCCAAGCCCCAGTCCAAAGACAAAACTGGTGATGATCAACTGCGCAAGATTGGGATCAGCCGGCGTGAGCTCCGCCGCGATCTGCGGCATGGCAGGCAACATGGCATCGATGGAAAACGCCACGGAGGCCACGAGCATCGCCACCAGCGCCACAAATTCGGTCTGGCTGATGCGTTGGGATGTGGCGGAGGGGGCAATGGTCATGCCCCGGCGCTATCACGGGGCGGGGCAGAGGCCAATCTGTCTTGTTGCACACCAGAACCTGCGGGTACGCGCTAGGTCTTGTCGCCGTCTTTTTTGTCGCCGCCTGTCTGGTCGCCGTCTTTTTTGTCGTGGTCTTTCGTGTCGGTCTCCGCGTGGGGCAAATGACGGTAAAGCCAACCCTGTCGATGCGCCTCCCGCTGCATGAAATAGCTGCCAAATTGCTGGATCGCGAAGGCAAACGCGCCGATGCCCGCAAAGATCAGGACCGTCGTGGCGACCTTTCCGATCGCCGTCTCCGGCACCAGGTTTCCATATCCCACGGTCGACAGCGTGACGACGGTGAAAAAGTAGCTGTCAATCCACGTCCACCCTTCGACATAGCGAAAAAAAACCGTGCTGCCCGCAATGAGCGTCGCCAGAAACGACACCGCACCTATGAGCGCCGGGGACCTCACGCCTCGCTCTCTGCCCCCGCTGCGAGCTGTCCGTTGATCTCATCAATCACGGTGACCCAGGTCTCGGCGGGTTGACAGCCCGGCACCGCATGCTGGCCGTTCACGATGAAACAGGGCACGCCGGTCACCCCCATTTCGCGAAACTGAGCGTCGCGTTTGGCGATGTCTGCCTTGTCCGCATCGCCCTGAAACAGCTTGCGCACCACGGCGGCGTCCATGCCTGCGCTGTCGGCAATATCAGATAAAACATCCGGATCGCCAATGTCGCGCGCCTCTTCGAAATAGGCCCGAAAGAGCGCCATCGCGACCGCCATTTGTCGCCCTTCAATGCCCGCCCAGTGGATCAACCGGTGCGCATCCATCGTGTTGGGCGTGCGCGGGATCGCGGCGAAATCAATCTTCAGCCCCACCGCCTCGGCCCGCTCCAGCACCGGGGCATAGGCGCGGATCGCCCCGTCCTTGCCGCCGAATTTCATCTCCAGATATTCTTTGCGGTCCATCCCGCCCGCCGGCATGTCGGGGTTGAGCTGAAACGGATGCCACTGGATCTCAAACGGGTGATCGGGGCGGTCCGCCAAAGCCTGATCCAGCAGCGTCTTGCCGATGTAGCACCACGGGCAAATGGGGTCAGAGATGATATCAAGCTTGATCATGGATCGCCTTGTAAATCGGCCGCAACGCGCGACGCAGGAGTTTGCCATTGGCCCCGGTGGGCAGGGCCTCGACATGATAGATTGCGCGGGGGCATTTGTAACCTGCCAGCCGTGTCGCAGCGAAGCTTTTGAGCGCGGCCTCATCGATCGCCTGCGGGCCGGTGTAGAACGCCACGATCACCCGGGCGTCGACCTTGACCTCAATATCCGTCACAGCACTTTGGGTGATGCCGGGATGGCTGTTCATCACCGCCTCCACCTCCATCGGCGAGACGCGAAACCCGCCGGCGTTCATCATGTCATCGCGGCGGCCAAGATAAGTGAGCGCGCCGGTGGCGTCCATCGTCGCCTGATCGCCTGTCAGAAACCAGTCGCCCTGCAAAGGCTGCGTGACCGTGCCGTCTGCGCCCAGATACCCCAGCATCAACCCGGGGTCCGAGCGGTGAACCGCAATCGTGCCTTCCTCGCCCCGCCGCACCGGGCCGTCCTCGCCCAGGATCGCCACGCGCCGCCCGGTTTGCGCAAATCCCAAAGCGGCAGGATCCACAGGCCGCGCCGGGGCCCCCGACACGAAGGTGGAACACTCCGACATGCCATAGGCCTCGTAAAGCTCTGTGCCCGTGGCCTCGCGCCAGTGATCGCGAATGGCCTGCGACAGCTTCTCGCCTGCCGACAGCCCATGGCGCAGCTTCGGAAGATCCATCCTTGTCTGCCCCGCGACCAGCTTGCGATAGACCCCCGGCGCGGCAGCCAAGAGCGTGGCATCATGGCGCCGGAGCAAAAGCGGCAACTGCTCGGGCGTGACCTCAGGGGCAGGGATCAGCGCGGTGGCACCTGCGGTCCAGGGGTCCATCAACCCCGTGCCCATCGTGTAGGTCCAGTTGAACGCGCCTGCATGACACAGCCGGTCGTCCTCGCGCAGGTCATACCAATCCTGCATCATCATCTGCCGGGCCAGGATCGCACGATGCGCATGCACAACCGCGCGCGGCGCGCCCGATGTGCCAGAGGTGAAAACGATATAGGCAGGCCGCTCCGGATCGCCAAAGTGAAAGGGCGCGGGCGCCAGATCCTGCATCGCCTGCAACCGGGGCAGGGGGATCGTTGGCGTCGGCCCGTCCGGACAGGCCACGCCATCTGCGCGCAAGATCAATTTGGGCTGCGTCACCGCGATGATCCCCGCAACCTCGCGGGCCGTGAGCTGCGGCGAGGTGGGAATGGCCACCAGCCCCGCCGTGATCGCGCCGAGATAGGCAATGGGATAATCGACCGTGTTCCCAAGACGCAAAAGCACCCGGTCCCCGGGGCTGAGACCGGCCTCCAGAAACCCCGTGGCGGTGCCCTGAACGGCGGCCTTGAGGCGCGCAAAACGCCACCGTTCTGCGCGGTGGGGCCCCAGAACCGCCAGCGCCACCTTGTCGCGGAGCTCGCCTGCGCGATGCAGCACATGGGCGGCCATGTTGAAGCGGGCAGGCGGGGGGGGCAACGGGTCGGGCGTGGTCTCGGACAGCATAAGAGCGGGGTTAGGGCCAACGGGCCGCGGTTGCAAGCCATGGGCCTGCCGCCTATAGCTTCGGGCCATGGATGAACTGCTGCCAGGAAACCTGATCCGCATTGCCCGCGAGAATGGCTCGCAAGAGCCGGGCGAGCCGCTCCATCTGGGCGCGCGGGTGCGCGAATTGCGCAAGGCGCGCGGATGGACGCTCGAACAGGCCGCCCAGCAGGCGGGGCTCGCGCGCTCGACGCTCTCCAAGATCGAAAACGAACAGATGTCGCCCACCTATGATGCGCTCAAAAAGCTCGCCGTGGGGCTTGAGATTTCCGTGCCGCAGCTGTTCACCCCGCCCAGCCGCGACCAGATCAGCGGCCGCATGGCCACAACCCGCGCAGGCGAAGGTACCCACCACGCCACCGCCACCTATGAACACGAATTGCTGGGCGAAACCCTGAGCAAAAAGCGCATGATGCCCTACCGCGCCCGCATCCGCGCCCGTAACGTGGCCGAATTCAACGGCTGGGTGCGCCATGACGGCGAAGAGTTTCTTTATGTGCTCACCGGCGTGATCCAGCTCTACACGGAGTTCTATGAACCCATCGAAATGCGGCGCGGCGACAGCGCCTATTACGATGCCACCATGGGCCACAATGTCGTGTCCGTCAGCGACGAAGACGCGACTATACTGTGGGTGACGTCCCTGGGGTAACCCCGTACCAGATGTGATGCCTCCGGCGGGAGTATTTTTGGCAAGATGAAGCCGGGATCAGGGGGCGTGCGTGCTTTGGCGGGCGTTCAGCGCGTGGTAGATATGGGTGAAGGTAGCCGCGCCCAGAATGGGAATGAGCAGGTTCACCAGCGGGATCGACAGCGGAATGGCCATCAATATGCCCGCAAGCCAGACCGTGCCCAGATGCTTGCGCCGGAACGCCTTCGCCGCAGGGCGCCCGATGCGCCGGATCGCCACCAACGTCACGTATTCCATGCCCAGCAGGTAGCCATTGAGCGCGTAAAAGATAAACGGCGCGGCGGGCGTGACAATCACGTAAAGAACAAAGGCCAGCAGGTTGGCCGCGACCAAGATCCCCAGGAAATTCACCGTGTCGCGCAGCGCCTCAAAGAACGGCACGCGGGTGGCGGGCGGAAGCGCGGGATAGTGCTTGTCCTCGACCGCCTGCGCCACCTCGTCCAGAAACAGCGAGGTGATGGCCGACGCCACAGGCACCATCAGAAAGGCCGACAAAAACAGCATCAAAAACAACGAGCCCCAGCCCAGCAGATCGCCCACCCAGGTGACCTCATAGCCGAAGATCACCGTCGCATCGCCCGTCAGCGCCTCGATCACCCACAAGAGCCCGGCATAGGCCCCGATGAGCAGCGCGATGGTCAGGCCGATCCCCAACAGCAAAACCTTGCGAAAGCGCGGATCGCCGATCTGGCCGATCGCTTTGAAAAAGGCACTGAAAATCATTCGGTGATCCAGCTCGTGACGGCCGCCAGATCGGGGCGCGGCCTGTCCGGAGGCGTGGCCCGTTCGGTGCCCAGATGAATGAGCCCCGCCACGCGTTCGTCCTCTGCCAGGCCCAGGCCCTCTTTTACGAACCCCGCCTCATGACTGGGCCACCCGCTCAACCAATTGGCCCCCCATCCGGAGGCCAGTGCCGCGTTGAGCAAGGCCAGACAGACCGCGCCTGCCGAATAGGTCAGTTCGATGGCGGGGATTTTCTCAGACGGCTTTTGCACCTCGATCACCGCGACGGCCAGATGCGCATCGTCATATTGCTTGCGCGCCTTTGCGATCTCCGCCTCATCGCGGCCAAGGCGCGTGCATGGGTCTCCACCAACTGGCCCAACCGCATCAGGGCTGCGCGTTCCAGCACGATAAACCGCCACGGCTCCAGCTTGCCA
>JBCBWJ010000216.1:0-5832 GCA_039817165.1 Pseudomonadota bacterium
AGGGCAAGAAAAGCCTTGCGATCACGGTGCGTCTGCAACCGCGCGAGACCACCCTGAAAGACGCCGATATCGAAGCCGTCAGCGCCAAGATCATCGAAAAGGTGACGAAGGCCACGGGCGGTATGCTGCGCGGCTAATCCGGCCCGAGACGTGTGTCGTAAAGGTTCGGGGGTCGCCCTGGGGCCTGCGCACCCTTGTGAAACCTCTCTTTCATTCGGGGGTGATGTGCCTCCAATGCGACAATTTGCGCTGGGGTTTGCGGGTCTGGCTGTGGCGAAAAATCCGCTTTTATAGTGTATACTGCATACCGATGGATACGAACTGAGAGAGATTCTTTTACAGAAAGAGCGCAAATGTCCTTCAAAACGCATCCATCTGAACTGTTGGATATTGGGGGCTACACCAAGCGACAGCTCAACCTGCTGAGGCGCGCCAAAACACTCCCCGAAGACAAACTGGAAAGCCTCGCGCGCGAAGCTCTCAAGCGTCTTGCGGCCAAATACGCCAAATGTGACGCGCCGGACCTTGGTCCCTCTCAAGAAGACCTCACATCGTTTTGCAACGCGCTTGCCTCGGATGACCAAACCGCGGCTGCCGATTTCATTTCTGAATTGAACGCAAAAAATGTGCGCCCAGAAGCCGTGTACCTACAGTACCTGGCCGCGGCGGCCCGGCTCTTGGGTCAGTGGTGGGATGAAGACCGGATCGGGCTGTGGCAGGTCACGATTGGCACAGGCCGCTTGCTGGCCATCATGCGCAGCATGGCGCATCTGTTTGAGCCTGCCCCGAGGCCCCAACATAAAACCGCTGTCTTCGCGTCCATGCCGGGTGAGCAACATGTGCTGGGCGTCTTCATGGCCGCTGATATTTTTCGAAAAGAGGGTTGGAACATCTCGGTGAAGGCGGGTCTGGATCACGACCAACTGGTCGCTGAGATGGAACACGCACCATCGGACCTGTTTGGCCTGTCCTTGGGCGGCACGCACGCGCTGGATGCTCTGTCGAAACTTGTGATCGCGCTGCGTCTTGTCCGTCCATACACACCGATTTTCCTGAGCGGGCACGGCGTCAACGCGCTGAGATCCAAACTCGCCTGGATGGAACTCGACGGTGTTGCAGAAGACATCGACGAGGCAAAAACCAAGATGACCGACATCTGGGAGCGCAAACACATGCCCGCCTAGGGCGCGGTCCAAGACATCGTGGATCCCGGCATGGCGGCGCTAGGGGTTGCCACGGCGAGCCCAGAGGCTATGGCTTGGGATGGAACCACAAAGGAGACACCCCATGCCCCTCAATGTCTATCTCAGCGGCGAAATTCACACCGATTGGCGCGATCAGATTGTTGCGGGAGCCGCGGGCCTGGATGTGACCTTCTCTGCGCCGGTCACCGATCATGCGGCCTCGGACGATTGCGGCGTGGCGATCCTGGGCGCGGAAGACAACAAGTTCTGGCATGACCGCAAAGGGGCCATGGTCAATGCCATCCGCACCCGCAAGGGGATTGAGGATGCCGATATCGTGGTTGTGCGCTTTGGCGACAAGTACAAACAGTGGAACGCGGCGTTTGATGCGGGCATGGCCTATGCGCTCGGCAAGTCGCTCATTATCCTGCAGCCCCCAGAGCATGATCATGCGCTCAAAGAAGTGGACGCGGCCGCCCTCGCTGTGGCGCGCGAGCCGGGTCAGGTCGTGGATATTCTGCGCTACGTGCTGGACGGGTCTTTGCCGGGCTAGGGGAGGCGTGTCACGCGCTCTGCCGGTCCAGCAATCCCACCAAAGCCGGATGCGGGAAACGGCGCGGCAGGGTCACAGCAAAGAACGGCTCTTCGATCTGTAGATCATACGGTGCTGTGGTCAAAAGCCCCGCCTTGACCTCATCGGCGACCACGACCGATGGTGCCACGGCCAGCCCAAACCCTTCGCGCGCCAGCAAACGCACCATGGCCATGTCATCCACATGGGCCGCGACCTGCGGCGTGACATCCAACCGCGCCACCAGATTTTCAAAGCCCGCCCGGATCGTGTTCTCACTGGGCAAAATGAGCGGTTCATGCTGCAACAGCGCTTTCAACGACCCATGCCGCATCATGTCGGGCCGCCCATGCAGTTGCACAGGTTGCGTTGCGATCCGTTGCGCGGCAAAGCCTTGGGCATCCGGCACGTCTGTGGTGAGCACCACATCCAAGGTCAGCGCCTCCAGATCTTGCAAAAGCGCGCGCATATTGCCGGATTTCAGCGTCACCCCATGCGTGCCTTCCGTCAGAAGCGGGCGCAGGAATTGCAGCTGGAAATTGCGCGACAACGTCGAGAGCGCGCCGACGCGCAAGGGCGACGTGGCCGAGGATGTCTGTTGCAACGAGGCCAAAAGCTCATCCCCGGCGCTGAAGATCCGGTCGGCGTGATCGAGCGCGATGCGCCCGGCCTCTGTCAGCACAAGTTTGCGCCCCACACGATCAAACAGAGGATGGCCCAAACGCTCTTCCAGTTGCTTGATCTGCAAAGAGAGGGCCGATTGCGCCACGTTGAGCCGTTCGGCGGCGCGGCCAAGCTGGCCTTGCTGTGCGACCTCGCGGAAATAGCGGAGGTGGTGATAGTTCAGTTTGAAAGACATTCTTTTTTATAGAACGAAATATTCTAATTGTTCTATTTTATTTTTATCCCTCTGCCCGCTACCTCCGCACAAGCGCGACAAAGGAGATGTGCGATGGATTTCTTGATGAGCTTTGCCGGCACCCTGATGGAACAGGTGCAAAAACCCACCCTCGCCTTTTTGATTGCCGGCATGCTGCTGGCCGCATTGGGCAGCAAATTTGAGGTGCCTGAGCCGGTCTACAAATTCATCGTGATCCTGTTGTTGCTGAAAGTGGGGATCGGGGCGGGCATGTCGATCCGCTCGGCTGATCTGACAGACCTTCTGGTGCCCGCGCTTGGCGCCATCGCGGTGGGCATCGCGATTGTCCTCATCGGCAGTTGGGCTTTGCGGCGGCTGGGCGGGGTGACGCCTGTGGATGGTTACGCCACGGCCGGGCTTTTTGGGGCGGTGTCGGCCTCGACCCTGGCGGCCGGAATGGCGATGCTCGATGACGCGCAGATCAGCTATGAAGGCTTTATCGGCGCGCTTTATCCCTTCATGGACATCGCCGCCCTGGTGACGGCGATCGTGCTGGCGAAAATGGCCGCCAGCCAAAGGGCTGCGACGCGCCAGACCGTGAATGCAGGCGGCACCATCACCATGGGCGGCGGGGCCGGACCGGGCGGGGGCACCAGTGAGGTCGGCGAAAACATGGGTCTTTTCAAATCGATCCTGTCGGACACGCTGAAAAGCGCGGCGATCTCTGCTCTGCTTGCAGGTCTGGCCCTGGGTTTGCTCGCCCGGCCTGACAGTGTGTATGAGAGCTTTTACGAGCCGCTCTTCCGGGGTCTTTTGTCGATCCTGATGATCATCATGGGGATGGAAGCCTGGGCGCGCTTGTCTGAGATGCGCAAAGTGGCCCATGTCTACATTCTTTACGGTGTCTCCGCCCCGTTCCTGCACGGCGCGCTGGGGTTTGGGGTTGGCATGATCGCCCATCATCTGACCGGGTTTTCCGAAGGGGGCGTGGTGTTGCTCGCGGTGATGGCGGCGTCCAGCTCTGACATTTCGGGCCCGCCCACCATCCGGGCGGCCTTGCCGGAGGCCAACTCCTCGGCCTATATCGGCAGCTCGACCGGCCTTGGCACACCGATTGCGATCTTGTCGATCCCGCTTTGGATGGCTCTGGCAGAGCACCTCATCTAAAGGCAAAAAAAGACCGCCCTGAGATGTCAGGGCGGTCTTTTTGCGCGGGTCCGCTCATCCGCCCTAGCGGGCGGCCTCGCTCAGCCGATGGCGGCCGCTTTCACGTCTTCGTCGATATAGGGCAGATATTGCTCGAACTTGTCGGCAAACATCTTCTCCAGCTTGTCGGCTTGCGCGTCATAGCCTTCGGTGTCACCCCAGGTGCGGCGCGGGTCCAGCAGGACCTCCGGCACACCGGGCACGTTCACCGGCACGTCAAAGCCGAAATTGGGGTCTTTGCGGAACGCCTCTTTGGACAATGTGCCATCGAGAGCGGCTGTCAAAAGCGCGCGCGTGGCCTTGATCGGCATGCGAGAGCCGGTGCCATAGGCCCCGCCTGTCCAGCCTGTGTTCACCAGCCAGCAGGTCGCGCCGTGTTTGGCGATCTTTTCGCGCAGGAGATTGCCGTAGGCCTCGGGACGGCGCGGCATGAAGGGCGCCCCAAAGCAGGTGGAAAAGGTCGGCTGCGGCTCGGTCACGCCGCGCTCTGTGCCGGCGACCTTGGCGGTGAACCCCGACAGGAAGTGATACATCGCCTGCGCCGGGGTCAGCCGCGCAATGGGGGGCAGCACGCCAAACGCGTCACAGGTCAGCATGATGATGTTCTTGGGATGCCCGCCAAGCGCGTTGCTTGAGGCATTGGAGATGTACTCCAGCGGATAGGCGCAGCGCATGTTGGCCGTCAGGCTGTCATCGTCGAAATCAAGCTCGAGCGTCTCTTCGTCGTAGACCATGTTCTCGATCACCGTGCCGAACTTTGCGGTGGTGGCGTAAATCTCTGGCTCCGCCTCGGGGTCGAGGTTGACGGTCTTGGCGTAGCATCCGCCCTCGAAGTTGAACGTGCCGCGGTTGGACCAGCCATGTTCGTCATCCCCGATCAGGATGCGCTCAGGATCGGCCGACAGCGTGGTCTTGCCGGTCCCGGACAGGCCAAAGAAAATGGCCGTGTCCACCGGGTTGCCCTTGGCGTGGTTGGCAGAGCAGTGCATCGGCATGATGCCCTTTTCCGGCAGCAGGTAATTCAGCAGGGTGAACACCGATTTCTTGTTTTCGCCTGCGTATTCCGTGCCGCCGATCAGGATCATCTTGCGGTCGAAATTCATCGCGATCACCGTCTCGGACCGGCAGCCATGCTTGGCCGGATCGGCCTTGAAGCTGGGGCAGTTGATCACGGTGAAATCGGCGGTGAACCGATCGAGCGCGTCCCGCTCCGGCCGGCGCAGCATGTGCCGGATAAAGAGCCCGTGCCAGGCCAGTTCCGTCACCATGCGCACGTTGATCGAATGCGCCGGATCGGCCCCGCCGACGAGGTCCTGCACATAATAGGTGCCTCCCTGCATGTGCGCGAGCATGTCATCATAGAGCGCGTCAAAACCGTCCGCGCTCATCTCGGCGTTGTTGTCCCACCAGATCGTGTCGGCCACGCTGTCGGTCTTCACCACGTGCTTGTCCTTGGGTGAGCGCCCGGTGAACTTGCCCGTCGAGACGAGGAACGTACCGCCTTTGCCAAGCCGGCCTTCGCCATTTTGCAAGGCGGCCTCGATCAGGGCGGGTTCGATCAGGTTGTAATACGCGGCCTCCAGACCCGTGATGCCTTGATCTTCAAGCCGAAATTCCGGATTAACCCGTCCAAATGCCATTTTGTGCTTGCTCCCTGGTCGCGCCGGTCCTTGCCAGCGGCGAGAAATTTTGCGGCAAAACAGGTTCCGTTTCGCCACTTTGAAATTTCAGTACGGCACGGCATGCCGCAGCCTTTGATCGGGGTCTTAACATGACGGATTTGCGAAAGAACAGGCCGGTTTCCGGGCGTTAGCGCCACCACAGCCCAGTTCTCACGACGTTAGCGCAACCAAAGCGGTCGTGCGGCTAGACACATAAAATCCGCGACAGAAAAGTGAGTCAATTTAGCCATTGGTAGGTGTTTTCGCGGCAGATTGGCCACGTAAAGACGTGCGAATCACACTTTTGCATTGATCGAAACGGGCAAAAAAGAGCATAGTGGCGAAAAAAAG
>JBCBWJ010000217.1:0-5820 GCA_039817165.1 Pseudomonadota bacterium
CCAAGCGCATCGATCCGCGCCGGGTCAACGGCGGCGTGTTCCTTGGCCTCAACGGCACGGTGGTCAAATCCCACGGCTCGGCGGACCCGACCGGCGTGGCAGCCGCGATCAAACTGGCCGCGCGCCTGTCGTCGACCGGCTTTCACAAGCGGCTGGCCGCGCGCATCGCTCAATCCGAGGCCGCGGTAGCGGACATCATGCATCCCGAGGAGTCGCAATCATGACCATCCGTGCGGTTCCCATGGGCATCGGCCACTACCTGCCCGAACGCATTGTCCCCAATGCCGAATTCGAGGCGATGGAGACGATCGAAACCACTGACGAATGGATCCGCGCGCGCTCCGGCATCGAACGGCGCCATTTTGCAGCTGACGGCGAAACCACCAGCCAGATGGCCATCACTGCCACCCAAAAGGCGCTTGGCCATGCGGGCCTTGGCCCGGATGAACTGGACGCCGTGATTGTGGCCACATCGACCCCCGACCTGACCTTTCCGTCAGTCGCCACGATGGTGCAGGCCGGCCTTGGCATGACGCGGGGATTCGCATTTGACGTCCAGGCGGTCTGCGCAGGCTTTGTCTATGCGCTGTCCAACGCCAACGCGCTGATCGTCTCGGGCCAGGCCAAGCGGGTCGCCGTGATCGGCGCGGAAACCTTCAGCCGGATCATGGATTGGGACGACCGCTCGACCTGCGTGCTCTTCGGCGACGGTGCGGGCGCGCTGATTGTCTCCGCCCAAGAGGGCGCAGGCACCAACGCCGATCGCGGCATCCTCGCCACCGATCTCAACTCCGATGGCCGCCACAAGGACATGCTCTTTGTCGATGGCGGCGTGTCGTCCACCGGCACCTCCGGAAAGCTGCGCATGCAAGGCAACCTGCTCTTCCGCCAGGCGGTCGAAAAACTGGCCTTCACCGCCGACGCGGCGCTGGCCAAGATCGACATGTCCCACGATGAGGTCGACTGGATCGTGCCCCATCAGGCCAATATCCGCATCATCGCCGGCACCGCCAAAAAGCTCGGGATCCCCATGGACCGCGTGATCGTGACCGTCCAAGAGCACGGCAACACCTCCGCCGCCTCTATCCCGCTGGCCATGGCCGCCGGTGTCGCCGAGGGCAAGATCAAGCGCGGCGACGTCATGGTGTCAGAGGCGATTGGCGGCGGATTGGCCTGGGGATCGGTGGTTCTGCGCTGGTAAAGCGTTCTGTTTTTAGCGAAATTCACCCTTTGGGCCCGCATAAACTGTTTCGGCCAAGCCATTGACATTGACTCGGAAATTCCCTCCGCCATAAGGTGGGATCAAATGGCGAATGCCAATGAAGGGGGACGACATGACCGAGAAAACACTGACCCGCATGGATCTGAGCGAAGCTGTCTTTCGCGAGGTGGGCCTGTCGCGCAACGATTCCGCCCAACTGGTCGAAAGCGTGCTGAACCACATGTCCGACGCCCTGGTCGATGGGGAGCAGGTCAAGATCTCGTCCTTCGGCACCTTTTCCGTGCGCTCCAAGACCGCGCGCGTGGGCCGCAACCCCAAGACCGGCGAAGAAGTGCCAATCAATCCGCGCCGCGTGCTGACCTTTCGTCCCTCGCACCTGATGAAAGACCGCGTGGCATCCGGAAACAAGAAATCCTGAAGTCAGGTAACCGGACCCGAGCATGAGCAAATCCGCAGACGCGTTCCGCACGATCAGCGAAGTGGCAAACTGGCTGGACACGCCCGCCCACGTGCTGCGCTTTTGGGAAAGCAAATTCAGCCAGGTCAAACCCGTCAAACGCGCGGGTGGGCGTCGCTACTACCGCCCTCAAGACATGATGCTCCTCGGTGGCATCAAGAAATTGCTGCACGATGACGGCATGACCATCAAGCACGTTCAAAAACTGTTGCGCCAGGAAGGCGTGAAATACGTGGCTGCGATGTCCTCCGATCCCTCCAACGGGGCCCGCTACAGGGTCACGCCCGACGAAGAGATGCCCGAACCGCAAGCGGAGGTCAGCCGCGTCGTCAGCTTCAAGACCGCCCCTGCCGAAGACACCGCGCCGGGCCCAGACCTGTCGCCCGGGCCCGGGCCGACACCTGCGCCCGCGCCCTCGCAAGAAAGCCCGGATGGCACACTGCCCTTCCCCAGCTTCCTGTCCGGTGGCCGCGATATGGCGCCACCCGAAGAGGCGCCTGAACCAGAGCCCGAACCAGAGCCCGAGCCAGAGTTAGAGCCCGAGCCCGAGATTGAGCCCGAGTTTGAGCCAGACCTCGTAGATGCCGTGCCGGACCCCGAACCGGAACCAGAGGACCCTCCTCAACCAGAGGCACCGACCCCCAATATCCTATCTCAACTGGCTGGCCGCTCTGTCGCGGACATCCGCGCCCGCGAGGCCGAGCTGCGCCCGATCCTCGAGCGCATCCGCGACCACCTCGCCCGCAGGTCCTGACCCCACAGCCCGCAACCCCGCCAAATCCCGAGATTTCAGCAAATTGCCCTTGCCCGCCCAATCATTTCCGGTAAGAAGGCGCAATTGTCGGGCTATAGCGCAGTCTGGTAGCGCGTCCGTCTGGGGGACGGGAGGTCGCAGGTTCGAACCCTGCTAGCCCGACCATTTTTCCCGCCCAAGGACCCAAGCACCCGCGCGCCAAGGGGGGAACGTGCCGTCATGGCAGGCGTCTTATCAAGCCAGCAAATCAGCACCATGATCGCGCGCGGACAGATCACGGCCGCCCGTCCCATAGACGCCGGACAGGTGCAACCCGCCTCTTTGGATTTGCGCCTGGGATCAACCGCTTACCGGGTCCGCGCCTCCTTTCTGGCAGGCGCATCGCGCAGCGTAGCCGAACGCCTGAGCGACTTTGAAATGCACCGCATTGACCTGTCCAACGGGGCCGTGCTGGAAAAGGGATGCGTCTACGTCGTCCCGCTTCTGGAAAGCCTTGATCTGCCCCGCGGCATGTCCGGCGCGGCCAGCGCCAAATCCTCCATCGGCCGGCTCGACCTTCTGACCCGGATCATCACCGATCACGGCACGGAATTTGACCGCATCCCCGAAGGTTACTGCGGCCCGCTCTACGTTGAAATATGCCCGCAAAGCTTTTCTGTGATCGCCAAAACCGGCCAGATGCTCAATCAGGTGATCTTTCGCGACGGCCACACTGTCATCGATGACCACGCCTTGCGCGCCCTGCACGCTCAGACCCCCATTGTCTCGGGCGAGGCTGTGATTTCCAACGGCTTGGGCTTTTCGGTCGATCTCAAACCCGCCTCGGGCACCCTCGTGGGCTATCGCGCAAAGCCCCACACCGGCATGATCGATCTCAGCAAACTGGCCCACTACGACCCACGCGCGTTCTGGGAAGAGGTCCACACCGAAGATGGTTGGATCATCCTCGACCCCGGCGCGTTTTACATTCTGGTGAGTCGCGAGGCGATCGTGATCCCGCCCACACACGCGGCCGAAATGGCGCCCTACGTGGCCATGGTCGGCGAGTTCCGGGTGCATTACGCAGGCTTTTTTGATCCGGGCTTTGGCTGGGCGGCCGCCGGCGGCACCGGCTCACGCGGCGTGCTTGAGGTGCGCTGCCATGAGGCGCCGTTTGTGCTGGAACACGGCCAGGTCGTGGGCCGCCTCGTCTATGAGAAGATGGACGAGGTGCCCGCGCAGCTTTACGGCGCTGGCATCGCCTCCAATTACCAGGGCCAAGGCCTAAAACTTTCGAAGCATTTCAAGGTCTAAAGCGTCGTCATTCACACGACAAGACCGGGCCTCGAACCATTTTCTAAAAAGAAAATGACGCCAACGCCGGTGGCGAAATCTTTGAAAGATTTCGGCCGCATTTTTTTAAAAAATGCGCGCCCTCAAAATCGCCCGATCCGCCGGCCCAAACGCATGCTCTTGCGCATCCGTTGCTGGGTCTTGCGCGTGTCCGGTGCCGCCTGTCGCGGCTGATCCGGCGCGTCCGGGGTCTGGCCCTTCTTGCGATTGGCAATGGCGTTCATACCCGCATCAATCCCTGTCCGCATCACGCGGCGCAGCACCATATTGATGGCCATGCTGATCAATCTGTTCGCGTTCATACTGCTCTCCGAGAGTTGCCTCCCTACACATATAAGCACGAATCAAGGAATTTTCAGGGCAAACCCCGCGATCACTCCTCGTCAAAGAGCTCATCTTGCTCTGCCTCGCCCTCTTCGGCCTCGTCGAGCGTTTCTGCACCGGGCGCGGGGCGGTTGTCCAACAGGCCTGCCGCACGCAATTCCTTCAGCCCCGGCAGATCGCGCGCGCTTTCCAGCCCGAAATGATCAAGAAACGCTTGCGTCACCACAAACGTCACGGGCCGCCCCGGCGTCATCCGCCGCCGTCCAAACCGGATCCATTCCAGTTCAAGGAGCTGATCCACCGTGCCCCGGCTCACCGACACGCCCCGGATCTCTTCTATTTCAGCCCGCGTGACCGGCTGATGATAGGCCACAATCGCCAAGGTCTCAATCGCCGCGCGGCTTAACTTTCGCGTCTCAACCGTCTCTTTTTGCAAGAGAAATCCTAAATCAGGTGCCGTGCGCATGGCCCAGGCCTCGCCCACCTTCACCACCCGGACACCGCGCCCCTCATAGCGTTTGCGCAAATGGCTCAGCGCCTCGACCGCGTCGCAGCCATGGGGCATGCGCGCCTGCATATCCGCCACCGTCACAGGCTCTGCGGTGGCAAACAGGATCGCCTCGCACATGCGTTCCTGTTCGGCCATGGGCGGGGCCTCAAAGAGGCTGTCATTGTCCGGCGCGTCCGCCATTTAGCTATCCTTCCGGCGCAGTTCGACCGGGGCGAAGGCCTCGGATTGGCGGATCTCTACCTTGCCTTCTTTCACAAGTTCAAGCGAGGCCGCAAAGGTCGACGCCGTGGCCGACCGCCGCCGGGTCGGATCGGCGCGAAACTCATCGGGCAGAAAGCTGGAAATATCCGTCCAACTGCCTGAAAACCCGATCAAAGAACGCAATCGGTCCAGCGCCTGCTCCATCGTCAAAAGCGCCTCGCGGTCCATCACATAGGGGCGGAACTCATCCTTGGTGCGGATGCGCGCATAGCCCTGCATCAGATCCAAAAGCGTCGCGGTATAGTTCACCTGCCGCACCCGGGTCACGTCCTCGGGTATGCCGCGCACAAAGAAATCCCGGCCCAATTGATCGCGCGCCATCAGCTTGGCCGCCATCTGTCGCATCGCCTGCAACCGCTCCAGCTGAAACGCCAGATGGGCCGCCAATTCCTCGCCCGAGGGGCCTTCATCCGCCGGATCGGGCGGCAGCAACAGCCGGGATTTGAGAAACGCCAGCCACGCTGCCATGACCAGGTAATCCGCAGCAAGTTCGATGCGTAACTCTTTGGCTTTCTCGACAAATTCCAGGTATTGCCGCGCCAGCTGCAACACCGAAATATGGCGCAAATCCACCTTTTGGGTGCGTCCCAGCGTCAACAACAGGTCCAGCGGCCCCTCAAAGCCGTCGATGTTCAAAATCAGCGCCTCGGCCGCCATGCGGTCGGCCACGCGCTCCATGTCGCCGCTTTCGAAACTGTCGTCTTCCATGGGGCCTTTGATCAAAGCTACGCCGTCAGCGCAACCAGCTTCGCCTCAAGCGCGGGAATGTCAACCTCATCAGGGGGCGTGCGCGCCGCCAAAGCCCGCTCGGCCCGCACCTGTGCTGCATCTGTCATCAGCCCTGAAGCCTCGACCACCTGCCGACGCTCCGCAAGCGACGCATTGCACAGCAAAACCACATCGCATCCCGCCGCGAGCGCCCCGCACGCGATCTCGTCCAGCCCCGCATTCAGCGCCCG
>JBCBWJ010000218.1:0-5798 GCA_039817165.1 Pseudomonadota bacterium
GTTGTGGTGGATGAGCGCGCGGTCCACGCGCAGTTCCAGCGTGGCATCATCGGCCAGATCGGCGACCCGGATCACCCGGCGGCCCACCTTGTCTTCGTAGGCCGGGCCAATGCCGCGGCCTGTTGTGCCGATCTTGGCCACGGAGTTTTGCGACTCCCGGGCGCGGTCCAGTTCGCCATGAAAGGGCAGGATCAAAGGCGCGTTTTCCGCGATCATCAGCGTCTCAGGCGTGATATCGACCCCCTGAGCGCGGATCGTTTCGATCTCCCCCAGCAGGTGCCACGGATCAAGCACCACACCGTTGCCGATCACCGACAGCTTGCCCGGGCGCACCACGCCCGAGGGCAGCGCATGCAGCTTGTAGACCGTCTCACCGATGACCAGTGTGTGGCCCGCATTGTGCCCGCCCTGAAAGCGCGCGATCACATCTGCGCGTTCGCTCAGCCAGTCGACAATCTTGCCTTTGCCCTCGTCACCCCACTGGGCGCCCACCACCACGACATTGGCCATTCTGATCCCCTCGGCGTTGGAAAAACCGACGACCTTCATAACGAGCGTGACGCAGGGTTGAAACCTCAAAGTGTTCGCGACGGTCGGATGAGCACTGGACAGGTCCGACCACATTGGGAATGATCGCTGAAAACAGACCTGAGGGGCATCTATGACCGGATTTTTGGCGCGCTGGGCGGTGGCGTTTATCTTGCTTGCGGCCACGTTCAATCCCACGCGCTTCAACTATGTCGGCTGGGTGGAGCGGAATTTCAGCGAGCAGATGCCCATGGCGATCCTTGCGGGGCTCTTGCTTTTGGTGGGCTACATCATCTACCTGCGCGCCACGCTGCGGTCGATCGGCGGGTTTGGCATGTTTCTGGTACTGGCCATCGTCGGCGCGCTCGTGTGGGTGCTTTATGACTATGAGCTGCTCAATCTGTCCGAGCCCTCGGACATGGTCTGGCTGGGGCTTATTGCGCTGTCGTTGGTTCTGGGCGTCGGGCTCAGCTGGAGCCATGTGCGCAGGTTTCTGTCGGGTCAGTCGGACATGGATGATGTTGATGAGTGACGGGTTGCGGGCGTCAGTCGAATTGCATAGATACGCGTGACAGACAAAACGCCCGGACCTTCCGCAACATGCAAAACGTCATCCTTCTTGTTCACCTGCTGCTCACGCTGTCTTTGATCATCGTGGTGCTGTTGCAGCGCTCTGAGGGCGGCGGTTTGGGTATGGGCGGTGGTGGCCCGGCGGGCACCGGTCGCGCGGCAGCGACCGGACTGGGCAAGGTGACATGGATCCTCGGCATCAGCCTTTTTGCCACCTCGATTGCGCTGACGGTCATCGCCGCGCAAAACTCGGCCGGGTCGTCGGTTCTGGACCGCATCATTGATCTGCCGCCTCCGTCGGCCGAACGGAGCGCACCCGCAGATGGTGGGTTGGGCGACAGCCTTTTGCCGCCCACGCCGGGCAATGAGGATGCGCCCCTGCTGCCGACCCTTGACTGACCACAAAGCGTTGCGTGGCTGCCGCGCACCGCAACATCATGTTGCGGTTGGCTTGCGCAATTGGGTCAAAACCACTAAGACTTAAATCCCGTGGTGCTCCGTCCGAATCTCCGTACGAATCGGGCCATCGGGACCTCACAAAAACAACGATTTGAGGCGCTGACCAATCGGTCGGGCACGGGGGTAGTTGCGTATGGCACGCTATGTTTTCATCACGGGTGGTGTGGTTTCATCTCTTGGCAAAGGGCTGGCTTCGGCCGCCTTGGGGGCGCTCTTGCAGGCGCGCGGCTTTTCCGTGCGGTTGCGCAAGCTTGACCCCTATCTGAACGTCGACCCCGGCACCATGTCGCCCTTTGAGCATGGCGAAGTGTTTGTCACCGATGACGGGGCGGAGACGGATCTGGACCTGGGCCTTTACGAGCGCTTCACCGGCGTGCCAGCGCGGATGACGGACTCGGTCAGTTCAGGCCGGATTTATTCCGACGTGTTGGAGAAAGAACGCCGCGGTGATTACCTCGGCAAGACCATTCAGGTGGTCCCCCACGTCACCAATCAGATCAAGGATTTCATCGGCATCGGCGATGATGAGGTGGATTTCATGCTGTGTGAAATCGGCGGCACGGTGGGCGACATCGAGGGTCTGCCGTTCTTTGAGGCCATTCGCCAGTTCAGTCATGATCGCCCGCGCGGGCAGTGCATTTTCATGCATTTGACGCTGCTGCCGTATCTGGCGGCGAGCGGGGAGTTGAAAACCAAGCCCACGCAGCACTCGGTCAAGGAATTGCAGTCCATCGGGATCGCCCCCGATATCCTTGTGTGCCGCTCCGAGCAGCCCATTCCCGAAAAGGAACGCGAGAAGATCGCGCTGTTTTGCAATGTCCGCAAAGAGGCGGTGGTGGCCGCCTACGACCTGAGTTCGATCTACGAGGCGCCGCTGGCCTATCACCACGAGGGTCTCGATCAGGCGGTGCTAGATGCGTTCAGTATCTCGCCCGCGCCGCGCCCCGATCTGACCGTCTGGCAAGATGTGGCGGACCGCATTCACAACACCGATGGTGAGGTGAAAGTGGCCATCGTGGGCAAATACACGCAGCTAGAAGACGCCTATAAATCCATCAAGGAGGCGCTGACCCACGGCGGCATGGCCAACCGCGTAAAGGTCAATGTGGAATGGGTCGATGCGGAGATTTTCGACGATGAGGATCCCGCGCCACACCTGACCGGGTTTCATGCCATTCTCGTGCCCGGCGGCTTTGGCGAACGTGGCACCGAGGGCAAGATCAAGGCCGCGCAATTCGCGAGAGAACGCAAGATCCCCTACCTGGGCATCTGTCTTGGCATGCAGATGGCCGTGATCGAGGCCGCGCGCAACGTGGCGGGTCTGAAGGATGCGGGATCAGAGGAATTTGACCATGAGGCCGGAAAAAAGCGTTTCACGCCAGTGGTCTATCACCTCAAGGAATGGGTGCAGGGCAACGAGAAGGTCAAGCGCAAGGTGTCTGACAACAAGGGCGGGACGATGCGCCTCGGGGCCTATGATGCCGTTTTGAAGGACGACACGCGGGTGGCCGGGGTATACGGCACGACCGCGATTGATGAGCGCCACCGCCACCGCTATGAAGTCGACATCAAGTATCGCGAGAAACTCGAGGAGGTCGGCCTCAAATTCACGGGCATGTCCCCGGACGGGCGTTTGCCAGAGATCGTGGAATGGGAGGATCACCCCTGGTTCATCGGGGTTCAGTTTCATCCGGAGCTGAAATCCAAGCCGTTCCAGCCGCACCCGCTGTTTGCCGATTTCGTACGCGCAGCGTTGGAGACATCGCGTTTGGTCTAGGCCGGTCAGCCGGCGCGGCGATTTTGGACAATGTCTGAAAGAAGGCTTGCCACGCGCCGACCGATCGCGGACGTGACAGGCCCGGCTTCGATCACTGGCTGTGGGTCTTGTGGGCGCAGTTCCTTGACTGCGCGGCGTTCCGGGGCCGGGTCGGTGCGGGCGAAGGCGGTTTCGACAATCGCTTCATCGAGGATCCAGCGCCCGCGGCGGCCTTCGGAGCGGTCGGCCTCCTGGAACATGAGCCATCGGTCGAGCCGTTGACGGTTGTCCATACGCACGGCCGTGGAGGCGCGGTAAAAGCCACTGTTGATGCGCAGGCAGATGTTATCCAGAAGCTTCGTCGCGCCGCGGTAATCCCGTGGGACGTCGTGCTTGCCCAGATAGTTGAACCGCGCCGGATCGCCGTTGAAGAACACGGTCAGCGCAGAGGCCAGGTCCATCGCCTTGTTGGCCATCATCCAGCTCAGCACCGCTTCGTGGTCGGTCGACCAGTCAAAAGCGCGGGCCATAAGGCGCAGATCCTCTCGTGACGCGTGATGTGCCATTTGAAGCTGCTCTTGTTGTGTTTGGTTCGACCACGCGAACCGATTGCGCCTTGGCATTCATTACTCCTTCATCCGCAACATGCGGGGGTACTCATCACATGTCCGGGGTGCCGTTCGAGTTCGCGCTTTTGAGGGAGCAATTGTGACACTCCTGGGGCCATTTGGTTAATGCGGGCGTCAGGCATTGCCAAAACCCTCTGTCGTGGTCAGATTGTCGCCGATCACGTAACAAAGTGCCCAAACCAACGAGCCTGACGATGGAAGCCAAAGCCCTCTTGCACCGCCTGATGCACGCCTTTGATGCGCCCAAGCCAATGTCGTTGCCGGAACCGGATGAAAAACTCGCGCTCGGGGCGTTGATGGTGCGGGTGGCGATGTCTGACCGAAACTATGAGCTTTCGGAGATCAGCAAGATTGATCGGCTCTTTGGGCGGCTCTACGGGCTGAAGCCCATTGAGGCCGCAAAGATGCGCGCAACGTCTGAGAAACTGGAAAAGCAGGCGCCGGAAACCGACAAGTTTGCTATCATCATCCGAGAGACGGTGAGCTTTGAGGCGCGTGTGGATGCGCTCGAGGCGCTGTGGGAGGTGGTGTTGGCCGATGGTGAGGTGGACGCACAAGAACTGCGCGTCATAGATGCCTCGCGCAATGCCCTTGGCCTGTCAGAGGCCGACAGTGACCGCGCGCGCACGGTCGCAGAGCAGAGTTAACCATTGGCGTGCCCGGGCAAGCGGCCTATATCGCAAATATGTTTGCTGATTTTATTTCCCGCCTGACGAAACCCGATCCTGAACCCTTGGACGATGGCGACGCCCGTCTGGCGCTGACCGCCCTTCTGGTGCGTCTTGCCAGGTCTGATGGTGAGTATGAAACCGCCGAGAGGACGCGCATCGAGGCGATCACGGCAGCCCGGTATGGGCTGGAAGCGAATGACACGGCGACACTGCTGGGAGATGCCGAAACACTGGAGGCAGAGGCCCCTGACACAGTGCGCTTCACGCGGGCCATAAAGGATGCCGTGGCCTACGAAGATCGCACCGCTGTCGTTGAGGCGCTGTGGCAAGTGGCGCTCGCGGATGGAGAACGTGACGCCAAGGAAGACGCGCTGATCCGCATGGCGACAAGTTTTCTGGGCGTGAGTGACATGGACAGCGCACAGGCGCGCCGCCGGGTCGCCAAAGGGTAATGCACGCCAGTCTGCCGATGTATGACTTCCCGCATATGCGGGCTGCGACCGACCGGTTTTGGCAGGCGATACGTGCTGCATTGGGCGATGGGCCAGAGGCGCTGACCCGCGACGGCGATGTCTGGGCCGCGTGGGAACATCCTGATCTGTTTTTCTCACAGACCTGCGGCTTGCCTTATCGTGGGCGCTTGCACGGGCGCGTGGCGCTGATCGGCACGCCGGATTACGGTCTGCCGGGCTGCGGACCGGGCGAGTACAACAGTGTCTTTGTGGTCCGCATGGATGATCCGCGCGGCACACTTGAAGCCTTTGAAGGCGCGCCTTACGCGGTCAACAGTGCCACCTCGCAGAGCGGGTGGGCCGGGCCGATCGTTTACGCGCGATCCAAAAATGTACGTTTTGGGGAAAATGTGAAAACCGGCGCGCACATCCGCTCGGCTGAGGCTGTGGCCACGGGGCAGGCCGATATCGCCGGGCTGGACGCGCTGTCTTGGCGGTTCATGCAGCGCGAGCCTGGCTTTGACGCGCGCCTGAGGGTGATAGATCAGACCACGCCGACGCCCGGTCTGCCCTATATCACCGCGCTTGGCCGCGACCCTGCGCGCCTTTTCACAGCGCTGGAAACCGCCATCGCAGAAATTGGTGCGGCAGACCGGGCGGCGCTGTCGCTTCATGGCCTTGTTCGCATCGATGCGGCGCAGTATCTGGCCGTTCCGACACCCGCCCCGCCGAA
>JBCBWJ010000219.1:0-5722 GCA_039817165.1 Pseudomonadota bacterium
CATCGACATAGTTTTGCACAAAGCAAGTCTTACCCAGCGTGCACGCCACGGGAAATGTGAGGTCCAGCGCGTGGCCAGCTTGCGCCAGGGCCATACCCCCGGCGCAAGCCAAAATGCGCATCAGTCAGCGGTCAGCAAAGGCGGCTTCTTGCCCGAAAGCTGGCGCTGTTCGGGGCCTTCAACCTGCAAGTCGATCTTGCCGTCCTTCACGCCCACTTTGACGATCCCGCCTTTTGCCAGCTTGCCAAAGAGCAACTCTTCGGCCAGCGGCTTCTTGATTTCTTCCTGGATCACGCGGCCAAGCGGGCGGGCGCCCATCTTGTCGTCATACCCTTTTTCCGACAGCCATTCGGCGGCCGGTTTGGTGAGTTCAATCGTGACGTTGCGGTCGATGAGTTGGGCCTCAAGTTGCAGCACGAATTTCTCGACCACCTGCAGGATGACTTCCCTGGGCAGTGGCGCAAACGAAATCACCGCGTCCAGACGGTTGCGGAATTCGGGCGTGAACGTGCGTTCAATCGCTGCCGTATCCTCACCTTCGCGACGGTCGCGGCCAAAGCCTATGGCCGCCTTGGCCTGTTCCGCAGCGCCCGCATTGGAGGTCATGATCAAAACCACGTTGCGGAAGTTCACCGTGCGTCCGTTGTGATCCGTCAGGTTGCCGTGATCCATCACCTGCAACAGGATGTTGAACACGTCCGGGTGGGCTTTCTCGATTTCATCGAGCAGCAGCACACAGTGGGGGTGTTGGTCCACACCGTCTGTCAGCAGTCCACCTTGGTCAAAGCCCACGTAGCCCGGAGGGGCGCCGATGAGGCGGGAAACAGCATGCTTTTCCATGTACTCAGACATGTCAAACCGGAGCAATTCCACCCCGAGCGTGTCGGCCAATTGCTTCGCAACCTCGGTTTTTCCCACACCGGTTGGACCGGCGAAAAGGTAATTGCCGATGGGCTTTTCAGGCTCACGCAGACCGGCCCGCGCAAGTTTGATCGCAGAGGACAGCGCATCAATGGCTTTGTCCTGACCAAATACGACGCGCTTGAGCGAGGCCTCGAGATCTTTTAGCACCTCGGCGTCATCCTTTGAGACGTTTTTCGGCGGGATGCGGGCGATTTTGGCGACCACAGCCTCAATTTCCTTGGCCCCAATGGATTTACGGCGCTTGGAGGCCACGACCAGATGCTGCGCGGCACCTGCCTCGTCGATCACGTCGATGGCCTTGTCGGGCAGTTTGCGGTCATTGATGTAACGCGCGGAGAGGTCCACGGCCGATTTGATGGCATCATTTGTGTATTTCACACTGTGATGATCTTCAAAGTAGGGCTTGATGCCTTTGAGGATTTTGATCGTGTCTTCCACGGTCGGTTCTACCACGTCGATTTTCTGGAACCGGCGGCTCAGTGCGCGGTCCTTTTCGAAGTGCTGGCGAAATTCCTTGAATGTGGTCGATCCCATGCAGCGTAGTTTTCCGCCCTGCAGCGCGGGCTTGAGCAGGTTGGACGCATCCATTGCGCCGCCAGATGTGGCACCCGCCCCAATCACCGTGTGGATTTCATCGATAAAGAGCACCGCATCCGGGTGATCTTCCAACTCGGTCACGACGGCCTTGAGACGCTCTTCGAAATCACCGCGATATCGCGTTCCTGCCAAAAGCGCGCCCATATCGAGTGAGAAAATGGTTGTCTGCGACAGAACTGTGGGCGTTTCGCCTTGAACGATCTGATGGGCCAGGCCTTCTGCAATGGCTGTCTTGCCCACGCCGGGATCGCCCACCAACAGCGGATTGTTTTTGCGGCGGCGGCAAAGCACCTGAATGCAGCGTTCCACCTCGGAACTGCGCCCGATCAGCGGGTCAATGTCGCCGCGGCGGGATTTTTCATTGAGGTCGACACAGTACTTCGCCAGCGCGCTTTCACCCTGATCCACCGTCTCCGGCCCCGAATTTTCCTGCTTGGGTTGTTCGTTGTCCATGTCCGACACGCCCTGCACCGGCCGCGTTTCACCGTAGGCGGGATCCTTGGCCACGCCATGGGCGATGAAGTTCACGGCGTCGTAGCGCGTCATATCTTGTTCTTGCAGGAAGTAAGCCGCGTTCGATTCGCGCTCTGCAAAGATCGCGACCAGCACATTGGCGCCTGTCACCTCGGTCCGACCGGAAGATTGCACATGGATCGCAGCACGCTGTATCACGCGTTGGAAGGCGGCGGTTGGAACGGCCTCCGACCCATCGATGTCAGTCACCAGGTTGGACAGGTCTTCATCAATGAATTCTACCAGCGTGGAGCGCAAATCTTCGGTGTCTACAGAACAGGCCTTCATCACGCGTGAGGCATCCGGTTCATCGATCAGCGCGAGCAACAGATGCTCCAGCGTTGCGAATTCGTGCCGACGCGCGTTGGCCAATGCCAGCGCTGCGTGAATGGCCTGCTCTAGGGTTGTCGAGAACGATGGCACTGTTCTGTGCTCCTTTGATTTGCATCCAACCTTCGGACGCTGAGACTCTGACCTGATAGGCTTAAAGTTTGGTCGATATGCAGGGGCCTTCAAGTCATTTTTTGGCAAACCGGTTCACAATTCGTGGCCGGAGCCAAGATTTGCTACATTTTTGAGACGCTGCGGCACACATTTTTAGAAGTTATCTTTCCGCGTTCGGATTTCTGCAAAGACATCATCGACTGGTGCGCCCGTCATTCCCAGATTTGCCTGAACCACCGGATCGTCAGGCCGTAGAAACGGGTTGGTGTCCAACTCTTGTAGGAGCATTGACGGAACGGTGAACCGTCCCTCGGCGCGCGCAGCGCTGATCTCTTCAATCCTTGATATAAGCTTCGGGTTGTCGGGATCAACACTCAGGGCAAAGCGTGCGTTCGCTGCCGTGTATTCATGTCCCGAACAAATCAGTGTTTCAGGTGGCAAGGCCGCGAGTTTTTGAAGTGAAGCCCACATCTGCGTTTTCGTCCCTTCAAACACCCTGCCACATCCCAAAGCCATCAGGCTGTCACCGGTGAATGCGACGCTGCTTTGGCGAAAGTGAAAGGCGATGTGACCGACGGTGTGGCCGGAGACATCGATGACGTCCCCTGAGTGAGCGCCGATTTGCACCGTGTCGCCTTCGGACACAGACGCGTCGAGCGGGGGCAGTCGGTGTGCATCTGCAGCCCCACCCGTGACCTTTGCGGGATGATGGCGCAAAAGCTCTGCGAGGCCCTGAACATGGTCATCGTGATGATGGGTCAACAGCACGTGTGAGGCGGTCCAGTCTCTTTCGGCTAATGCGGCCAGGATCGGCGCGGCCTCAGGAACGTCCACCACTGCGGTTTCGCCGCTCTTGGTGTCATGGGCCAGAAATGCATAATTGTCGGACAGACAAGCGACGGTGACGATCTCAAGTGGCATGATGTATTTCCCCGTATCGACGTAACTGTTACACCCACCGTGACGGATTGGGACAAAGGCCGCAATGCATCTTGATGTGCAGGATCTTCGAAATTTCTATTACCGCAGCCCGCTTGGGCGCGCGGCCAAGTCCATCATTCTGAAAGAGATTCTTGCGTTTTGGCCCGAGGCCAAAGGCCAGACCGTGGTGGGTTACGGCTTCGCGACGCCGTTTTTGCGTCCTTACCTGAAGGACTCCCGTCGCCTCATCGCGCTGATGCCCGCGCCGCAGGGGGTGATCGGCTGGCCACAAGGCATGCCCAACGTGTCGGTGCTGTGCGAGGAAACATGGTGGCCGCTGGAAACTGGGCATGTGGACAAGCTTCTGCTGGTGCACGGGCTTGAAAGCAGTGAACAGCCAAGCGCTTTGCTGGAAGAAAGTTGGCGCGTGTTGGGTCCTGGGGGATCGGCTCTTTTTATAGTTCCCAATCGCGCGGGCCTTTGGTCACGCAGTGACAGCACGCCATTTGGATTTGGCCGCCCCTACAGCCAGGTGCAGCTCGAGAACCAGCTCAAGGCGCACAACTTTCTGCCAGAGCATCATATGACGACCCTTTTTCAGCCTCCGTCAGAGCGGCGGTTTTGGCGCAAGACGGCGAACATGTGGGAACGTCTAGGTGGGCGGCTGAGCATCGTGGCTGCGGGTGGCGTACTGATCGTCTGCGCCAGCAAGCGTGTGCATGCCCCCTCCGGCCCGGGTCTGCGTGAAACGGTGCGCAAGCCGCTTGAGGTGCTCCGACCCAAACCCGAGATCAAGCCGGTCTGAGGGTCTTTCGCGGCTCTAAATCAGTGATAGCGGTAACGCTGGTATCCACCGTTTTGCCAGCGGATTGCGCGGGAATCGGAAAAAACCCGGTCAAAGCAGTGCATTTGCAGCGCTTATTTTTTGCACATTCCCATGCATGTTATTTAAGCGGCTGATATCAGGGGAAAATCAGTGCTGCGACGCTTTGGCTATCGTCTTGCGGGGTGCGACTTGCTCTGCTAGACCCCAGTCGAATTTTGATGTGTGACGTGCATACATGAAATGAACGCGCCCGGAGGCTGGTTTTTTTAAACCGGCCGCAAAAGCTGAACCGGGCCCAGACTTCGGAAGGGTGGACGTGTCCGAACCAGCTTCGATATCCTCCGGCATTGCCGAACGCTATGCCACCGCCATTTTCGAGATTTCCAAGGATGAAAAATCGCTTGCAAACCTCGAAACGAATATCGCCGATCTTTCCGCTGCTCTTGATGAAAGCGCGGACCTGCGTGAACTGATCAGCAGTCCGATCTTGTCGCGCACGGACCAGAAAGCTGCCATTGCGGCCGTGGCCAAGAAAATGAAGCTTGAGACGGTGATGCAGAATGGCTTGGTTGTCATGGCGGACAAGCGTCGTTTGTTTGTGCTGCCGCAGCTCGTCACCCAGTTGCGAGAGATGATCGCCGAAAACAAGGGCGAAGTAACCGCCGAAGTGACCAGTGCCAAGGCCTTGACCAAGACCCAGGCAGACAAGCTTGCCAAGACGCTGAAGGCCAGCGTGGGCAAGGACGTGAATATCAAAGCGACCGTCGATGAAAGTCTCATCGGCGGTCTTGTTGTCAAAGTGGGCTCGAAAATGATCGACACGTCGATCGCCTCGCGCCTCAACTCTCTCCAGAATGCAATGAAAGAGGTCGGATAATGGGTATCCAAGCCGCAGAGATTTCTGCAATCCTGAAGGACCAGATCAAAAACTTTGGTGAAGAAGCCGAAGTTGCTGAAGTTGGTCGGGTCCTGTCGGTGGGTGACGGTATCGCCCGCGTCTACGGCCTCGACAACGTTCAGGCCGGTGAATTGGTCGAGTTTCCTGGCAACATCATGGGCATGGCCCTGAACCTCGAGACGGACAATGTCGGCGTCGTGATTTTCGGCTCTGACCGGGACATCAAAGAAGGCGACACCGTCAAACGCACCAAGTCAATCGTGGACGTGCCGATCGGGGACGAACTTTTGGGTCGTGTGGTCGATGGTCTGGGCAACCCGCTGGACGGCAAAGGCCCGATCAAGGCCAAAATGCGCGGTGTGGCGGACGTGAAAGCGCCGGGCATCATCCCGCGTAAGTCTGTGCATGAGCCGATGGCGACGGGCCTCAAATCCGTGGACGCGATGATCCCGATTGGTCGTGGCCAGCGAGAACTGATCATTGGTGACCGCCAGACCGGTAAGACGGCTGTGGCGCTCGACACCATCCTGAACCAGCGGGTCTATAACGAAGCCGCAGGCGATGACGAGAGCAAGAAGCTCTATTGCGTTTACGTCGCC
>JBCBWJ010000021.1:0-14619 GCA_039817165.1 Pseudomonadota bacterium
GTGCCCCTCATGGGGGTGCAGGCACAGGCCGCGCTGGACGGAAACTATACGGGCGCTCAAGTTTTGACAGCGCTGGGAGACTTGGTGGACGCCGCCAAGCTCGGCTATACGGTCGAGGTGCGACAGGACCTGTGCCGGGGCATCGACTTTGACGGCTCGCTCGCCGCCGCGAAAGAGGCCATGGACGCCGCCGGTGTCCGGCTTACCTGACCCCCCAGATGGGACTGCAGCAAAAGATCAAAACCTGCCGGCTCTGCGAGGCGCGCTTTGCCGAGACACAGACCGCGCATGCGCCCCGCCCCGTGGCATGGTTCCAACCCGGCGCGCGCCTGCTGATCGCGGGTCAGGCCCCAGGCCTGCGCGTACACCAATCGGGCCGTCCCTTCGATGACCCCTCGGGCGACCGTCTGCGCGATTGGCTTGGGCTGGATTGGGACGCATTCTACGACACCCGCCGCGTGGCCTTCGTGCCCATGGCGTTCTGCTTTCCCGGCTATGACGCCAAAGGCTCTGACCTGCCGCCGCCCAAAATTTGCGGCGAAACCTGGCACGATCACGTGATGGCAGACCTGCCCGACATCCGCTTGCGCGTGCTTGTCGGCGGCTACGCGCATAAATACCACCTTGGCCTCAAGGCCTCTGTCACCGACACGGTCAAATCCTGGCGGGATCGCGCGCCCGGGGTTTTCACCCTGCCACATCCCTCCTGGCGCAACACAGGATGGATCAAGAAAAACCCGTGGTTCACCGCAGAGCTTTTACCCGCCCTGCGCGCCCGCGTCCAAGAGGTCATGCATGCTTGAAACCCCCCTCGATCACGCCCACGCCGCGATGGCCACAGCCGAAGGTGAGGCCACCCGCATGGCCTTCTTCCAACAGCTCGTCGCGACAGAGCTGTTTGTCTTGCTCGAAGAAGAAGCGGTGGGCGAGACCATTTCGCCGCGCCTTTTCCCGGTCGAAGAGCACTCTTTCGTGCTGGTCTTCGACACCGAGGCGCGATTGGCCGAGTTCGCCGGTGCAGGTTCCGCCTATGCCGCCCTCTCAGGCCGGGCCGTCGCCGGGCTTTTGGCGTCCGAGGGCTTGGGCCTCGGCATCAACCTTGGTGTTGCCCCCTCCGAGATGCTGTTGCCGCCCGACGCCGTGACCTGGCTGCAAGACACCCTGGGGGATGGCCCGGCGGAGGTCGAAACCCATGTGCGCGAATTTCACCCTCCCACGGGTCTGCCCGAAAGCCTGCTCACCGGGCTCGATGCGCGCCTGGCCAGCGCCACGGGGCTCGCCGAAAACGCCTATCTTGCCGGTGTGGTCTATGACAGTGGCGCCACCGGCCACATGCTGGGCGTCATCGATGCGCTGCCCGGTGCAGAACCCGCGCTGGCCCGTGCGGTCTCCGAAGTGCTGCAGTTTTCCGGGCTCGAGGCCGCCGCCCTCGATGTGGCATTCTTTCGCGCGCAAGATCAGATCGCCGCGCGTCTGGCCCGTGTTGGCCTGCGCTTTGACCTGCCCAAACCACCGCCCGTGCAGCACGAAAAGATCACAGCACCCGGTATGGACCCCGACAAACCCCCGCGTCTAAAATAGCACCATGCGCGTTGTCCTCACCTGTCTTGCCCTGGCCTTCCCCATTGGCCTCGCGGCGCAATCCCCCACGCTGCCGCCGGTCGATGAGGCCGAAAAAGACGACAGCTTCGTCACCTATCGCGCCGCGCTGATCACCGCTGTGGTCGCCCGCGACATCGACAGCATCATCACCATGACAACCGACGACATCCTGCTCAGTTTCGGTGGCGCCGAGGGCCATGACGCCTTGCGCGCCTTTCTCGAAGTGGACGCGGATCAATTCTCGCCCGAGCAGAAACACGAGGCCCCCGCCCTGCGCGAACGCAACTGGGCAGAGCTGGAAACCGTGCTGCGTTTGGGCGGCCTCTTTCGCGCGGATGGCACCTTCGTGGCCCCCTACACATTTGCCGCCGAACAACCCAACGACATGGACCCCTTCGAGGTCATGTTCATCACCGGCGACGGCGTTGCCCTGCGCGACCGCCCGATCCGGTTTGGCGAGGTGCTGACCCGGCTCAATTACGATGTGGTCACCTTCCGCAACTGGGTCACCGGCACGCAGTTTGTGGAACTGGAAATGGCCGATGGCACCAAAGGCTTCGTTCACCGCGATTTCGCCCGCTTCCTGCTTGACTACCGCGCGATTTTTGCCAAAAGCGATGGCGTCTGGAAGATGACCCACTTCATCGCGGGCGACTGATCTCAGGCGGCACTCACCCCACCGCTCAATACCCCAACCCGCGATCCACCAAATGCAGCAAAGGCTCACCCGCCTCGCTGCGCCGTATATTCTCGGCAATCACCTTGGCCGAGGTGGAAGGCCGCGTATCGGCGGCAATATGCGGTGTGACCGTCACCTTGGGATGATGCCAGAACGGGTGCTCCTGCGGCAACGGCTCAACCCGGAACACATCGAGGGTGGCATTCCCGATCTGCCCGCTGTCCAGTGCCGCCAAAAGCGCATCATCATCGATCAACGGCCCTCTCCCGGGGTTGATCACCACGGCGCCGCGCGGCATCCCCGCCAAACGTTCCGCGTTCAGGGTGTTCTCGGTTTCCGGGGTGTTGGGCAAGAGCAGCACAACAATCTGCGCGTCCTTCAAGGCCTCGCTCAGCCCGTCCTGCCCATGCAAACACCGTATGCCAGGAATGGATTTCGCGCTCCGGCTCCAGCCTGTGACCGGAAATCCCATACTGACCAGCGGCGCGGCTGCCGCCTGCCCAAGCTCACCCAAGCCAAGGATCGTCACCGGTCGCTCGGGCGCTAGCGGCGGCACATCCGCGTCCCAATCGCCCGGGGCGCGGGTCACATCCTTGTCGATGTCCAGATGATGGCGCAGCACATGCCCCGTCACCCATTCCGCCATGCCGAGCGTCAGCCCTTCGTCCACCATCCGGCAAAGCGGCTGCGTGAGCGTCGCATTGCCCACCACCTTCTCCACCCCGGCCCACAGGCTCAGCACCGCTTTGGTGCGGGTGAAAGGCGTGAAATCCCTGACCGGTCCGGTGGGCGCAAACACGATGTAGTCCACATCCCGCGGTGCGATCTCCTGCGACAGATGCACATCCAGCCCGGCGGCTTCAAATTCCCGGCGCAAGGGCGCTTCAAACTCCGGCCACCGGGCCGGGCGACCGGCATAAAGAACATTGAGCGTCATGGCCTACCGAGGTCTATGGATATGGGCCGATTGCACAAGGCCGAACCCGATCATCAAGATGAGCATCGCAGACCCCCCGAAACTGACGAGCGGCAAAGGTACGCCAACCACCGGCGCCAGCCCCATCACCATCGACATATTGACCGCGAAAAAGAGGAAAAACGTCACCGCGATCCCCAGCGTCAGAAGCGAGGCAAACCGATCCTTGTTGGCCAGCGCCGACACCACACAGAACAGTATGATCAGCCCATAAAGCACCAACAAAGACACCGCCCCCACAAAGCCGAACTCCTCCGCCAGCGTGGTGAAAATGAAATCCGTATGCTTTTCCGGCAGAAAGTTCAGCCGCGACTGCGTGCCTTGCATGTAGCCCCGCCCGGTCCACCCGCCAGAGCCAAGCGCGATCTTGGATTGCGTGATGTGATACCCCGCACCCAGCGGGTCGGTCGAGGGATCCAGAAAGGTATCAATCCGGCGATACTGATAATCCGCCAGCATCTGCCACTCCGTGCCCCGGCTTTGAAACACGGCCGCCACCAACCCGATCACGGCGGCAGTCACCACCGCGAAATAGGCCCAGTGCACGCCCGCCAGGAACATCAGGATCGCACCCGCCGTGATCAACAGGATCGACGTGCCCAAATCAGGTTGCCGCAGAACAAGCGCCACCGGCAACAGGATCATAACCGCCGGCACAAACACCCAGACCGGATGCGACACCCGCGACATCGGCAGCCAGTCATAATAGGCCGCCATCGCCATCACGAGGCTGATTTTCATCATTTCCGACGGCTGGAGCCGCATAAACCCCAGGTCGATCCACCGCTGCGCGCCCTTGCCCTCAAAGCCCGCAAACTCCACCGCAACCAACAAAACGATCGCCACCAGATAGGCCAGCACCGACATGTTGCGCCAGAAATAGATCGGCACCATTGCGACGATGAACATCAGCGCAAACCCCACGGCAAAGCGCTTCATCTGCGGTTCCGCCCAGGGCGAAAACGATCCGCCCGCGACCGAGTAGAGCATCAAAAACCCGATGCCCGCCACCGTCGTCAGCAACAAGGCCAGACCCCAGTTGAAATAGAGCGCCTTGCGCAGACCCGTGGGCGTCGTTTTCAGCGTGTACTCAAGATAGCTCACGCCTGATCGCTCCCATCGCTCATTGTCGCCGCCTGCAGCTTTTGCAGCAGTTCCTGTTGCGATTTGATCGTGGCGCGGTCCTTGCTGGGATAGGCGTCCAGCGGCGGGTCACCCTTGTAAAGCGCCTGCAACGTGATGTCGCGCGCGATCGGGGCGGCGGCCTTCGATCCGCTGCCGCCATGCTCCACGATCACCGCCACGGCGACCTTGGGTTTGTCATAAGGTGCAAAATTCACAAACAAGGCATGGTCCCGGCGTTCCCGCGGCAGGTCTTCGTTGCGGAACACGCCCGCGGCACGCTCTGCCGCACTGATATTGCGCACCTGGCTGGTGCCGGTCTTGCCTGCAATGCGGTGCTCATCGGCGATCACCCGGCTGGAATAGGCCGTGCCACGCCGGTTGTTGGACACATCAAACATCGCCTTGCGCACCGCGCGCAGATGGTTCTCGTTGAGCCCCAGTGACCCCGCAGAGACGTTCTCGACCCGCGCAGGTTTCTCCACACCGCCCACGTTTTTCACCAGGTTGGGCAGGATCGCACGCCCCGTGGCAATCCGCGCTGTCATCACTGCCAGTTGCAGGGGCGAGGCCAGCACAAAACCCTGCCCGATCGAGGCGTTCACACTGTCACCGATCACCCATTGCGATCCCCGGTTGACGATCTTCCAGTCTCGCGTCGGCGCCAGCCCGGCGGCCACAGACGTCAGCGGCAGATCATAGCGGATGCCCAGCCCCAGCCGCGTCGCCATGGCCGAAATCTTCTCGATCCCGGTGCGCAATGCCATGTCATAGTAGTAGACATCGCAACTGTTGCGCAGTGAAGTATTGAAATCCACGTTTCCGTGGCCCCCGCGTTTCCAGCAATGGAACCGGCGGTCGCTGACCTCCAGATGCCCGGGGCAATACACGGTCTCATTCAAATCAAGCTGCCCGTCTTCCATCGCGGCCAGCGCCGTCACCATCTTGAACGTCGATCCCGGCGGGTAAATGCCCTGCACCGCCTTGTTGGGCAACGGCCGGTATTCATTGTTGAGCAGCGCGTTGTAATCCGTAACAGAAATCCCGCGTACAAACAGGTTGGGGTCAAAACTGGGCGCCGACGCACAGGCGAGGATATCGCCGGTCTCGCAATCGATGACCACGGCGGCGGCGCTTTCGCCCGACAGGCGCGCATGGGCATAGGTCTGCAGCGCACTGTCGATGGTGATCTGCATATCCGCGCCCGAATTGCCCTCTTTGCGATCCAGCTCCCGCATCACGCGCCCGGCGGCATTCACCTCAACCCGCTTGGTGCCAGCCTCCCCGCGCAGCGCATCTTCATTCTCGGACTCCAGCCCGATCTTGCCAATCTGGAACCGCGGGATCAGCAAGAGAGCATCCGGCGCGTCGATCTTTTCGAGATCACGGTCGCTCACCGGGCCCACATATCCCACCAGATGCGCATAGGCGTTGCGCATCGGATAATGCCGCGACAGACCCACCTCCGGCGTCACACCGGGCAGGGCAGGGGCGTTGACGGCCACGCGGCTGATCTCTTCCCACGTCACGCGTTCGGCGATGGTCACGGGCGTGTCGCCGCGCAACCGCTCCAGATCGCGCAAGGCACGGTCGAGCTCACCCGGGTCCAGCTCCACCAGCGTGGCCAGCCGTTCGATCACCGCGCGCACGTCGCCGGCCTCTTCGCGCACCATGGTGATGCGATAACTGGGCACGTTTTCGGCGACAATCCGGCCTTCACGGTCGAAAATCCGGCCCCGCGCGGGCGGGATAAGGCGAATGTTGATCCGGTTCTCTTCGGCCAAAAGGCGGAACTCACCGGCTTGATCCACCTGCAAATGCCGCATCCGCACGCCAAGCGCGCCCATCACACCCACCATGCCGCCGCCAAGGATCAACGACCGCCGCGAAATACGGCGATAGCTTTCCTCGTTGTCACGGCCCGGCCTGCGCATCAGCTGTTCCTCATCGCGTCAAGCTCACCCGGTGCGATCTTGCGCACGCGGAATATAGTCTGAGAGGCCAACACCACCAACGGGTAAGCCACCAGTGTCATCATCATTTGAATGAGCGACAACGACAAAGGCGGCACATCGACCACAAGCAGGGTCAGGATGATCCGATAGCCAATGGTGATCGCCACCAGCGTCGTCGCCACACTCAGCCACTCCATCGGAAAGGTCAGATCGCGCAGGTCAGGCGCACGGGCGCGCAATGTCTGAGAGCCGATAAGCACCAAAGCCGCCCATAGGCCGGGCGGGCGCTGCAACAGGAAATCCGCCAAAAGAAACACGCCCGCAATCAGCACCAGCGGCGCATATTCAGGCCGCCTAAGCACCCAGGCAAAGGTCAGGGCGATCATCAAATCAGGCGCGGCCCAGAGCCGTGAAACCGGCTCCAGCGGCAGCAATTGCAAGAACATCACCAGCCCGCACAGCGCCACAAAAACAGCCCGCATCGACCAGACATATGTCGCAGAGCGTTCAGCCATCGGCAGGCTCCGCATCCTCAACGGCATCCACCGGCCCGTCAGAGGTCTCCGACAGCTCCTCCCCCGGGACCTCTTCGGTCGGGGCACCTGGGTCGACAATGCTGCCCGGGTCGTCGATCCGCTCTTGCGGCCAGTTGCGCAGCACCCGCAGGAATTCCAGCCGTTCATAATCCGCCGACAGCCGCACCCGAAGCCGCCCCCCGGCATCCTGTGTCACCTGACCCACCAAAAGGCCCGCCGGAAACACGCCCCCGTCGCCCGAGGTCAAAACCCGGTCCCCGGGGCGCACCCCGTCGTCATCTTCCAGAAAACTCAGCAACGGCGCGGCAGAGTTTTCCCCCGCCACCAGCGCCTGATGCCCGGACGGCTGGACAGTGACCGGAATGCGGCTCGAACTGTCCGTGAGCAGCACCACGCGGGCGGAATTTTCGCCCACGCCAGAGATCCGCCCCACAAGGCCCAGCCCGTCCATCGCCGCCCAGCCATCCACGATCCCGTCGCGCGCGCCCACATTGATCAGCACAGATTGCCGAAAGGGCGATCCGCTATCGGCCAGTACGACGCCCGTGACAAAGGTCAGCCGCGGGTCAAGTTGCACGTTGTTGAGGTCCAGCAGCCGCGCGTTTTCCTGTTCCAGCTGCAACGCCGCCTCACGCCAGGATTTCATCTGCTGCAATTCACGGCGAAGCTCCTGATTTTGCTGGTAAATCCTCTGGTAGCTCTGGAAATCCCGCAGAATGTTGACCGCGCCCGTCACTGGCGCCATCGCCCAATCGAAATTGGGCACCACCCGGTCGATCACCTGCGCGCGGAACCGCTCCACCCGTGGGCTGTCGATCCGCCAGACCAGAAACACCGCCAGCAGGCACAGCACGAGCACGGCCAAAAGCAGCTTGCGCAGCTGGCCCACATAGTCGTTGTCCTGAGCGCGGTCTTTGGCCAAGGGCGTCCCCTCTAACCTGTTGCATCGCCTAAGTATCAGCCCGAAAGCTGTCTTAACTATCGTAGTCTATCGCGTGTCTGAGCTGTTTTTCAAACTCTAGTGCCTTGCCAGTGCCCAAAGCCACGCAATTGAGGCTGTCATCGGCAATCGAAACCGCCAATCCGGTCTGTTCGCGCAACGCCAGATCCAGATCGCCCAAAAGCGCGCCACCGCCCGTCAGCATCACACCCCGGTCGACGATATCCGCGGCCAGATCAGGCGGCGTGGTCTCCAGAGCGGTCATCACCGCCTCGCAGATAGACTGCACCGGTTCGGCCAGCGCCTCGGCCACCTGGGCTTGTGTGATCTCGGTCTCCTTGGGCACGCCATTCAACAGGTCGCGCCCCCGGATCTGCATCGACGTGCCCCGCCCGTCATCGGGCATCCGCGCCGTGCCAATAGAGGTCTTGATCCGTTCTGCCGTGCTTTCGCCCACCAGCAGGTTCAACTGACGCCGCAGATAGTTGATGATCGCCTCATCCATCCGGTCGCCGCCCACCCGGATCGAGCGGGCGTAGACAATATCACCAAGCGACAACACGGCCACCTCGGTCGTCCCGCCGCCAATGTCCACAACCATGTTGCCCGTGGGATCGGTGATCGGCATGCCCGCCCCGATGGCCGCCGCAATCGGCTCCGCCACAAGGCCCGCACGCCGCGCACCAGCCGACAGCACCGATTGCCGAATGGCGCGCTTTTCAACAGGGGTCGCACCATGGGGCACGCAGACGATGATCTTGGGCTTGGAAAAGGTCGACCGCCTGTGCACCTTCTTGATGAAATGCTTGATCATCGCCTCGGCGGTGTCAAAATCCGCAATCACCCCTTCGCGCATCGGGCGGATCGCCTCAATGCTGCCCGGCGTCCGGCCGAGCATCAGCTTGGCATCCTCACCCACGGCCAGCACTTTCTTGATCCCGTCCTTGACGTGATAGGCCACCACAGAAGGCTCCGACAGGATAATACCCTTGCCCTTGACGTAGACCAGCGTGTTTGCCGTGCCCAAATCAATGGCCATGTCAGAGGAAAAAAGCCCCGGAAGTTTGTCCAGAAATGACATAAGCGCCCGCGTTCCCGTCTTTACAGTACCCATGCAGGCCTGAATCGTGGCCCGTACACCGCAATCTGTATAAAGAGGAGCAAGGCCGTGTGAAAGTGCCTGTTTTCACATGCCTAGGCGTCATGTTGCCGGATAACGCACCGTAAACCCCCCAACCCACCGTCACTCGGCGCACAGGCTCAGAAACACGCGGCCTCTTTTGCGCAGCGTTCAATCGCCGCTTTGAGGTCCCCACTCATCACGCCGTCGACCTCGCCAGCGAAAAAACCATTGCCGGTCAGATGGGCTTGAAAATTCCTGATCGTCCGTTCGCCGCCCAGATTGATCGCGTGTGACCAATCGGCCAGCGCGGCGTCGGGATCTCCCAGCTTGTGATGCACCCGCCCTCTGTTTTGCAGCATCGCACTGTTGTCCGGTGCGCGCGCAAGAAGGTCACTGTAGATGCCCAGCGCCTCCTCGAACCGCCCCAGCTGTTCCAGCGTGAAGGCGCGGTTGGAATAGATTGACGGATTGTCAGGGTCGAGCGCCTGCGCCCTGTCATAATCGGCCAGCGCCAAGGCGAACCGCGTTTGGTGCGCATGCGCGTTGCCCCGGTTCATGAACGCCTGAGAGGCCTCTGGATCGAGCGCAAGCACCGCGTCAAAATCCGCAATGGCCTTTGTCATCTGACCACTGCGGCCATAGGTGATGCCCCGCTCCAACAGATATTTCGTGTTCTCGGGCCGCAAGGCGATGGCGGCGTTGAAATCCGCAAGAGCGGCCTCCATCCGACCTGCGCCTTTCAGAATGCGCCCTCGGTTGAAATGCGGGTTCGGGTTGTCAGGCTCCAACTCCATTGCGCGGGTGAACATGCGATACGCGCGATCCGCGTCGCCGGCCTGCGCATAGAGAAAGCCCATGTTGTTCAAAGGCTCCGAATCCTTGGGCGACAACAGCGTCACCTCCTGCAGATCGGCCAGCGCGCCCTGACTGTCCCCCATGCGCGCCAGAACATCCGCGCGGTTGAACAGGTAGTCGGGGTTTTCCGGATTGATCTTGATCGCTTGCGAATACGCCTCCGCCGCGGCGGCGTGGTTGTCCATGCTGGCATGGGCATTGCCCAGATTATACTGCGCCGTCGCCCTGTCCTGCGCGCTCAAGTCGGTCTCTGCCAAAACGGTTTCACAGGCCGCGATGCGCTGATCGGGCGTGCCAGCGCCGGTGCAATCCGCCCGCGTGTCCGCCGCCACACCCGCCGCACTCAGCGCAACCGCGAGAGCCGCACCGATCTGAGCATAAGTGATAAAACGCGCCATCCGACCCTCCGCTGACGGGGCCAAGGCTAACACACCCTGCAAGGTCGCGTCATGTGCTAGATGAAAACAGGTGGTGATGGCCGATGGTGCTGCTGGGGAGGATTGAACTCCCGACCTCACCCTTACCAAGGGTGCGCTCTACCACTGAGCTACAGCAGCCAAACCGTGGCCGGGTCCTAGACGACCCGGGCCATTCGCGCAAGGCATAACTGGACCGCGAAATGCCCCTGCGCTAGAAGACAGCATGGCACACCACACCACAGGCAAATCAGCAAAACAGGTGACCCCGGACCGCGAAGACCGGTTGAAGGCCGCGCTGAAGGCCAATATGGCCAAACGCAAGGCCCAAGCACAGGCGCGACAAACGCAGGGCACAGGTGGCAACCAAGAAAACACCAAAGACAACAGTAAAGGGTAAGGGCAGATGGACGCGATTTTGGTCAAGGGCAATGGCGCACTCAACGGGGATATTCCGATCGCAGGGGCCAAGAACGCCTGTCTGACGCTCATGCCCGCCACATTGCTGAGCGAAGAGCCTCTGACGCTCACCAACGCGCCGCGTCTGTCGGACATTCGCACCATGGGCACCCTGCTCGAAAGTCTGGGCGCAGAGGTCAGCGCCATGCAGGAGGGCAAGGTGCTTGCGCTGTCCTCTCACCAGATCACCAATCACCGGGCCGAATATGACATCGTGCGCAAAATGCGCGCCTCGATCCTTGTTCTGGGTCCGATGCTGGCGCGCGAGGGCCATGCGGTCGTGTCTTTGCCGGGCGGCTGCGCCATCGGCGCACGGCCAGTGGATTTGCACCTCAAGGCCCTTGAGGCGATGGGCGCGGAACTGGACCTCAAGGAAGGCTACGTGCACGCCAAAGCCCCGGGCGGGCTCAAGGGCGGCGTGGTCGAGTTTCCTTTTGTCTCCGTGGGGGCCACGGAAAATGCGCTGATGGCGGCGACGCTGGCCAAAGGCACGACCGTGCTCAAGAACGCCGCGCGAGAGCCTGAGATTGCCGATTTGGCGCAGTGTTTGCGCCGTATGGGCGCGCAGATTGAGGGCGAAGGTACCTCCACCATCACCATTCAGGGGGTTGACCGTCTCAACGGGGCGACCCACCCGGTGGTGCCTGACCGGATTGAACTGGGCACTTACATGCTTGCACCCGCCATCTGCGGCGGCGCGGTCACCTGTCTGGGCGGGCGCATGGATCTGGTCCACGCCTTCGCTGAAAAGCTGTCGGAGGCGGGGATCAACGTGGAAGAAACCGACAAGGGCCTGCGCGTCTCGCGCGGCAATGAGCGGGTGAAAGCGGTGAATGTCACGACAGAGCCCTTCCCCGGCTTTCCAACCGATTTGCAGGCGCAGATGATGGCGCTGATGTGCACCGCCGATGGCGTGAGCGTGCTGGAAGAAAAGATCTTTGAGAACCGCTTCATGCACGCCCCCGAATTGATGCGCATGGGCGCGCAGATTGATGTCCAGGGTGGCACCGCCACCGTGACCGGGGTCGAAAAGATGAAAGGTGCGCCGGTCATGGCCACGGATTTGCGCGCGTCTGTGTCGCTCATTCTTGCCGGGCTTGCCGCCGAGGGGGAGACGCTGGTGAACCGCGTCTACCACCTCGATCGTGGCTATGAACGGGTGGAGGAAAAGCTCGGCAATGTCGGCGCGCAGATTGAGCGGATTGAGGTATAATGGCCCAAGACGCCACCTTCGAAGACGGGCGCGAGGCGCCGCTGAATCTGGGCGCGCTCGATGGCGATGACCTGCAGGTGATCTCGTCGCTTGTTCAGGACGCCGTGTTGCCCATGTCAGAGCTGTCGTGGCGCGCCTCAGAGCGGCGTTTTGCGCTTTTGCTCAATCGATTCCGCTGGGAAGATGACGGGCGCGACCGGCACGGCTCTGAGCGGGTGCAATCGGTGCTGGTCATCGACAATGTGCTGCGCGTGGCCAGCCAGGGTGTGGCGCGGGGTGATCCTGATATGATCCTGTCGGTGATGTCCGTGGCCTTTGAGCCGGGCGAGGATGCCAGCGGTCAGGTGCTGTTGACGCTGGCCGGTGACGGCGCGATCCGGCTGGAGGTCGAGGCGCTTGAGGTGACCCTTAGGGACGTGACGCGACCCTACCGCGCACCGTCTGGGAAAGCGCCCGATCATGGTGCATAAGGCACCCTGATCCCCGCGTTATGAGATGAGACCATGCCCCAATTCCTGACGGCCACAGACCCCGGCTTTGAGACCGCGTTCACCGCCCTTCTGGGAGCCAAGCGCGAGGACAGCCCGGATGTGGATGCCGCCGTGGCCGCGATCATCGAAGACGTGCGCGCGCGGGGGGACGCGGCGGTGATTGAACTGACGGCAAAGTTTGATCGGATGCAGCTGACGCCGCAGACCCTGCGGTTTTCCGACGCCGAAATTGACGCGCTTGTGGCGGAGGTCCCGGATGAGGACCGCGCCGCGCTGGAGCTCGCCGCCGAGCGCATCCGCGCCTATCACGCCCGCCAGATGCCTGATGATCAAAGCTGGGAAGAGCCCAGTGGCGCGCGGCTCGGGTGGCGCTGGACGGCGGTAGGGGCGGCTGGCCTTTACGTGCCCGGTGGGCTCGCGTCCTATCCGTCGTCTGTGCTGATGAATGCGATCCCCGCGAAGGTGGCGGGGGTCTCGCGACTGGCCATCACGGTGCCCACGCCCGATGGTCGGGCCAACCCGCTTGTGCTTTTGGCCGCGCGGATCGCGGGGGTGGATGAGATTTACCGCATAGGTGGCGCACAGGCCGTGGCGGCGCTGGCCTATGGCACCGACACGATTGCGCCGGTGGACAAGATCACCGGGCCCGGCAACGCCTTTGTGGCCGCAGCCAAACGGCGCGTGTTCGGCAAGGTCGGGATCGACATGATCGCGGGGCCATCCGAGATCCTGGTGGTGGCGGATGAAGACAACGATCCCGACTGGATCGCACTGGACATGCTGAGCCAGGCCGAACATGACGAAAGCGCGCAGGCGCTGTTGATCACCACGGATGCCGCTTTTGGGGATGCCGTGGCCAAGGCCATTGAGGCCCGGCTTCAGACGTTGGAGCGCCGCCGCATCGCGGGCGCAAGCTGGCGTGATTTTGGCGCGATCATCACAGTGCCCGATCTGGATATGGCGGCGGCGCTGACCGATCGCATCGCGCCAGAGCATCTGGAGCTTTGTGTGGCCGATCCTGTGGGTTTGTCAGAGAAAATCACCCATGCCGGGGCGATTTTTCTTGGCGCTTGGACGCCAGAGGCCATCGGGGATTATGTGGGCGGGCCCAACCATGTGCTGCCCACCGCGCGCTCGGCCAGGTTTTCGTCCGGGTTGAGCGTGATGGATTTTCTCAAACGTACGACGCTGGCGCACATGACGCCGGAAGCGCTGGGTGCGATTGGACCCGCGGCAGAGCGGCTGGCGAAGTCTGAAAGCCTTGAGGCGCATGGCCTCAGCGTTCGGGCGCGGTTGGAGCGTTTGAACAAAGGCTGATAAAACGCCGCTCGCCCCTCCCTTCGGTCGGGTCTCGCGCTCTGGCATACTGTCGCGGCAGGATTGCCCGTGTCGAAGGTCTGCGATAGGGCTTTGCCCACGACAAGATGGACCAAAGCCGATGACGCATATTTGCCATATTGAACTCGATGATGCGAACCTCCCTCCGCCCACGCCGGAGATCGAACAAGAGCGCAAGGTCGCCATGTTCGACCTCATTGAGGACAACACATTCGCCCTGCCCAAACGCGATGGCCGTGTCACGCCTGATGGGCCCTACCAGGTGGGTCTGTCGATCCGCGAAAAACGCTTGGTCTTTGATGTTCGCACCGAAGGTGGCACGCCTGCGGCTGAGTTTCATCTTTCGCTCTCTCCCTTTCGGCAGGTCGTCAAAGACTATTGGTCCATCTGCGAAAGCTATTTCGACGCGGTCAAAAACCTGCCGCCCAGCCAAATAGAAACCATCGACATGGCCCGGCGCGGCATTCACAACGAAGGCGCCCGTGTGCTCGAGGAACGGCTCGACGGCAAGGCACAGGTCGACAACGACACCGCGCGCCGCCTCTTTACGCTCATCTGCGTTCTGCATTTCGGGGGTTGAGGGCGTGGTCACGGAGCTTCCTCAATCGGTGCTCTTTTGCTGTGACCATAATGCTGTGCGCTCGCCCATGGCCGAAGGCATCACCAAGGCGCTCTATGGTGGGGACACCTATGTGCAATCGGCCGGGGTCAAAAGCGATCTCGACATTGACGGGTTTTGCATCTCGGTGTGTCAGGATCTGGGCGTGGAACTGGCCCGCCACCGCGCCCGCAGCTTTGACGAGATGGAAGAATGGGGCGATGACCTCAGCTAGTTTGACCTCATCGTGGCCCTCAGCACGGCCAGTCAGCGCCGCGCGCTCGAACTGACGCGCGTGTTCCATCTCGACGTGCTC
>JBCBWJ010000220.1:0-5721 GCA_039817165.1 Pseudomonadota bacterium
TCTTGGTCTTCACCAGCGGGTAGAGTGAATAGGTCAGGATAAAAAGCCCGCACAGATGCCAGCCCATATGCCAGTAATCCGGCGGCAGGGCGAACCCCGCGGTCAGGTAATGATAGACCGCAAAGGTCAGCGCGACATAGCGCAGAAACTTGCCAAACCCCGGGGTGACAGACCGCGTCGCGGCACCTTCGTCATACTTTTCCTCAATCGCGGCAAGCTCGGCGTCCGTCAGCTCTCGCACGTCATCGGGTCGCGGATCGGTCATGGCGCGGGTCCTGTTCTGTGAGGGGCGTGTAAAACGGGCGGCAAACACATGGCTTGCCGCCCGAAGTTCGGTAAGGCCGGAAGAGGTGCCTTACTCGAGCAAACCTGCTTCTTTGTAGAACTTCTCAGCCCCCGCATGAAGCGGCACACCAAGTGCTGCAATGCCGTCCAGCGCCGTCTCTGGCGTGATCTGCTTGCCTTTGGCATGGCCGTTGTCCAGCAGTTTGCGGGTGTTGTCGTTCCACATCGCCGCCGTGATGCCATAGACCAGCTCTTCGGACAGGTCCGAGGACACGACCAGAAGCGCGGACACCGCGGGCGTCTTCACCTCGTAATCGACCCCCTCATAGACGCCCTCGGGGATGCTCGACGGGATATAGGCCGGGATGATGCCATTGATCTTGGCCAGATCCTCGTCCGAGAAGCTGTGCAGCTCCATCCCCTTGGTGTTCGACAGCTGCACCATCGCAGAGACCGGCCAGCCCGCCGCGTAGAAATAGGCATCCAGCTGACCGTCGGCCATGCGCTCAGCCGACTGGCTGTTGTTCAGTTCAGCCTCATCCATGTTGTCGCGCGTGACACCCCATTCGGCCAGCATCTGTTCGACCGCGACCTGCGTGCCAGAACCCGCCTGTGCAATGCCCACGCGCTTGTCCGCCAGATCGGCAAGGCTTTCAATCGACGACCCCTTGGGCAGCACAAGGTGCAGATCCTCAGGGTAGAGGTTGGCCACAATGCGCAGCTTCTCATGAGGTTTGCCGTCAAACTTGCCCTCGCCCAGGAACATCGAGCGCGTCACGTCCGCCGCGGCAAGACCGGCCTCAAGTTCACCATTCTGGACGGCCGTGTTGTTGAACACGGACGCCGTGGTGGATTGCGCGATGGCAATCAGACCGGGCACCCCGCACTGTCCACCCTCATCGCAAGGGCGCGAACCGGGTGGGGCGGAAATACCGTTGGCGATGGTGCCGCCGATGGGGAAATACGTGCCCCCGGCGCTGCCTGTGCCAATCCGGAAAAAGGTCGGGTCCTGCGCCACGGCGGTTCCCGCCGCCAGCGTCACCGCCAAGGCGGCCCCCGTAAGTTTCGTGAAAATCGTCATGTAAGTCTCCCTGTTATGGGACTCAGCAACCCGAGTCACGTCACAGCCTGACCCAGCCCCAAAATAAAAACAAATTTTATTATCTTTGGTTTTCATAGATTTTGTTTATGCATTGACCCATGAACATGTCTCAGATCCAAGCATTCCACGCTGTTATGACCTCCGCTTCGCTGTCTGAAGCCGCCCGCAAGCTGGGCCGCACACAGCCCGCCGTCAGCGCTGCAATCAAGACGCTTGAAGATCAACTTGACCTCAAACTCTTCACCCGCGAAGGCCGAAAACTTGTCCCGGTGCCCGAGGCGCAATACCTGCTGACCGAGACGACCGCGATCCTGGGTCAGCTCACCCGCGTGCGCCGCACCATGAAAAGCCTCGCCGACGGGCAAACCGGCTCGCTCAATATCGCGGCGATGCCCGGCCCCGCGGCCATGCTCTTTCCCCGCTTTGTGGCCAGCCAGATTGAACCCGATGCTGGCACGTCCGTATCCATCCTTGCCCGCTCCTCCACCCAGATCGCGGAACTGGCCCGCGCGCAAAGCATCGATTTCGGCTTCTCCGACGCCCCCGAGGATCTCCGCAAGGAGGACCTTTACAAAGCCGAGATCATTTCCGGAAAATCCTTCGTCGCGCTGCCCATGCACCACCCGCTCGCCCGACACCGCGACCTCTCTGTCAGGGATCTCGACGGGGTGCCCATGGGCTCTTTGCTGACGACCCATGCCCATCAACGCGAGGTCCAGACCTGCTTTGAGGCGGCCAACGCGCATTTCTCCTTGATGGTCGAAGGGCAGGCCTTTCTGCAAGCGATGCAATTTGTCCGTGAGGGGCTGTGCTGCGCCATCGTCGATCCGCTGACCGTGGCCCACATCAACGCCACATCGGACCTCGCCCGCCTGGTCACGATCCGCTCTCTGACGGAAACCGTGCGCTACCGCTATGCGATCATAGAGCCGCGCTACCGGCCGATTTCCGTGCTTGCGCTTCAGATAAAGGCCGCTTGGCGCGAGGAGGTGGTGAACCTGTTGCACAGCGTCGGCGCCGACCCCGTGATCGGCGCAGAGCCTCAGAGCATGTCCGACAGCATGTCACTGTAGCCAAAAAGACCGGCCAGCCCTCCAGTGTGCACATAACAGACTTTCGCGCCGTTCGGGATCGTGCCATCGGCCACCAGCGCGGGGATCGCGGCAAAGGATTTTGCGGTGTAGACGGGATCCAGAAAAACACCCTCCTGGCCCGCCACCATCCGCATGGCCGCCAAAGCCACCTCACCGATCTGGCCATAGCCGGGCGCCAGCGCGCCGTCCCAAATCTCGATGTCGTCCGGGGTCACCTCGCCCGCCCCGTCGTAAAGCGCGGTGAGCCGCGCCATGATCCGCCCGATCCGCGCCGTTTGCAGCCCGCGATCACGCCGCACGCAAGAGCCATAAACCTTTGCCGTCGATCCGGCCCCGCGCACCCCGGCCAGCAGCCCCGCATGCGTGGCCCCACTGCCCGAGGCCACAACGAACGCGTCGAAATCCCCCGTCTCGCCCAGCACCTCATGGGCACAATCCACATAGCCCAGCGCGCCCAGCGGAGGGTGGTCCTCTGAGAGCGGGATCACATAGGGAACCCGGCCTTCTGCGCGCAACGCCTCTGCGCGATCAAACAGCGCCCTGTCCGCGCCCGCCTCATCCTCGCCCTCCGGGTAGCGCATGATCTCCGCGCCCAAAAGCTGGGTCAGCACGACATTGCCCGACCGGTCATAGGTCGCATCCACCGCCTTCACCCGGTTCTCCAACTGCACAACCGCGTCCATCCCAAGCGACCGCGCCACCGCCGCCGCCAGCCGCACAAAATTGGACTGTACCGCGCCCGTGATCAGGATCGTATCCGCCCCCTGCGCCAGCGCGGCCCCGAAATAATACTCCAACTGCCGCGATTTGTTGCCGCCCAGCGACGGCCCCGCCAGATCATCGCGCTTGAACCAAAGGTCGATCCCAAGGCTCTCTGACAGCCTCGGCATAGGGGTCAACGGGGTGGCGGTGTGCACGATGGCGTGGCGCGGGGGTCGGGTCATGGCGCACAGCCTAGTCTCACCGCGCCGCCCTTTGCCAGCGCGAACCGCCCGGCCCGGTACAAAATCGTGAACACAAGACATTTGGTGATGCGTCCAGTCTATGGAATATTGCGACCTGTCTAACGAGGGAGACATCGCCGATGAAGCACATCATCCTTGCCACCGCCCTGATCGGTCTCACCACCGCCGCCGCCCACGCCACAGAAGGCGAGCGCGTTCAGATCACCGGAGAGATCATCGACACCTGGTGCTACTACTCCGGCGTGATGGGCCCGCCCGAATCCACCACCGGCACCGCGCATCACACCTGCGCGCTTTGGTGTTCTGCTGGCGGGATCCCTGTGGGCCTTCTCGGCGAAGATGGCGAGGTTTACATGGTGCTCAAGATCGAAGGCGATGACGCTGCGGCCAGCGGGGACACACAACTCAGGCTCGCCAGTCATGAGATCGTCGCCGACGGCATGCTCTACAAGCGCGACGGGCTGAACTACCTCGTGGTGGAAACGGTCGTGGCCGACAACGGCATCGTCAACCAAACCCATGACGACTGGGGCGTGATCCCCGGCTTCGCCATACCCGATCCGGACGGGGAGTGAGTTCCATGAAAAAGCTGATTGCCCTCATTGCCCTCCTCGCCACGCCCGCCACGGCACAGGATTTCTCCGCCAACTCCGAGGCCCGCCCCTGGAACCTTGTCGCCGAAGTGCCCGCGCGGTTCGAGGCCACGGTCGTTGACCTGCTCTGCGAACTGACCGGCGACTGCCCTGCCAATTGCGGCGATGGTCGCCGCCAGCTGGGGCTCTTGCGCAGCGCCGATGGCGTGCTCGTCTACCCCAACAAAAACTCGCAGCCCGCCTTCACCGGTGCCGTGGTCGAACTGCACCCCTTTTGCGGCCAGGTGGTTGAGGTCGACGGCCTGATGATCACCGACCCCGAGCTTAACGTTGACAACGTCTATCTGGTCCAAAAGATCCGCACGCAAGGCGACACCGAATGGACCAAAGCCAATCAATGGACAAAGGTCTGGGCGTCCGAGAACCCGGACGCAGAGGGCAAAGGCCCCTGGTTCCGCCGTGACCCGCGCGTCAACAGCATGATCGAGGCGGATGGCTATCTGGGCCTCGGCCAAGAGGTCGATGACGCCTTCATCGCGGATTGGTTCTGATGCGGGTTGCCGCGTTCCTTGCCGGTCTCACTTTGTGCACCATGACCTTGGGCACCATAACCTTTGGCACCATGGCCTTTGCCCATGGCGATCACGATCACGGCACGCCCCCGGCCGAACCGCTTGATCTCTCCGGCGCGGTCACGCCGCTCCCGTGGGAGGTGGGCGGTCCCTTCACGCTCATCGATCACACCGGACAGACCCGCAGCGAGGTTGACCCTGACGGGCGCCACCAACTGCTGTTTTTCGGCTATGCCGCCTGCCCGGGTATATGCTCTGCCGCGCTGCCCCTGATGGCCGACGCCGTAGACGCGCTGGCACAAGACGGCGTGGAGGTCAGCCCGCTTTTGCTCACCATCGACCCCAGCTTGGACACGGTGGACACCATGGGCCCCGCGCTCGCCGCCCTCTCCCCCGCCTTCATCGGCCTGACCGGGGAACCGGAAGCACTCCAATCCGCCTATTCCGCCTATCAAGTGTCGTTTGAACAGCTTTTCATCGATCCCGAATACGGCCCGATTTATTCGCACGGCGCACATATCTACCTGCTGGATCCCGACGGCAAGGTGCTGACCCTTCTGCCGCCCGTTCTGCCCACCGACCAGATCGTGGCGATCATCAAACGCTACACGGAGGCCACACTGAACTGAGCCTCACACGAAAAGCGCGGCTTCCCATTTCTTCAGAATGGGCCGGGCAGAGGTCATCTCCGGCACAGCATCCGCGCCCAGCTCCGGGAACAGCGTCATCAATTCCGCGCGCGGTCCAGCGTCAAGGCCACTCACGGTGCGCGGCCCGGGCAAGAAGCTCTCCGCCCACATCCCGTCTGCACACACCACCTCATGGCGATCGAACATGAAGTGGATATACGTCACCTCGTCCACATCCATGGCCCGCGTCACAGTGCGGTCATTGATCAGATGCCACACCGCCGCCAAGCCCTCTTGGGTGCCGAACAAAAGCTCCGTCTGCCACCCGCGCAACAGCACCCGGTGCTGCGGCGACAACAGCATGTCCCGGTTGGGCTGGTTTTCCCCGAACGCATGCGCCCGCACCCGGATGGGCCGCAACCCCGGCGCGCGCGCCATGTGCGCGGCCGTCAAGGTGACCTGATTGATCCACGCAATCTGG
>JBCBWJ010000221.1:0-5715 GCA_039817165.1 Pseudomonadota bacterium
AGTCAAGGCGGCTGTGCCCCATCTTGGCGGAAAAGGCGGCGGTGGACGCGCGGATATGGCGCAAGGCGGTGGCCGATCCGTGGACGAGGCAGAGGCCGCGATCGCCGCAGCGGAGGCCGTGGTTAAAGGGGAATGAACACATGTCAGCCTATGTGATTGCGCGCATCAGCGTGACCAATCCGGACGACTACCAGATCTACGCCGGCCAGACGGTCGCCTCAGCAGAGCGTCACGGCGGCATGTTTCTGGTCAAAGGTGGTCCGCAAACCCGGCTCGAAGGCAACTCCCCTGACCGGCACGTGATCATCAGATTTGACAGCCAGCAGGCCGCGCTTGATTGGTACAATTCCGACGAATATCAGCGCATTTTGCCCATCGCCTTGTCCAGTTCCGAGCGCGACATCGTCGTAGTAGATGGGTTTGACCCGGAAGAAAACTAAAGTATTTCAATAGCTTTCAACACAATTCTCAACCAGACTTGGCCTGACGTTTCCGCTCATGGGGATCCAAGTAGCGCTTGCGCAGGCGCAACGCGTTGGGCGTGACTTCAAGCAGTTCATCGTTGTTGATATAGGAGATCGCCTCTTCGAGACTGAACTGGATATGCGGCGTCAGGCGCACGGCCTCGTCCGTGCCTGACGCGCGCACATTGGTCAATTTCTTGCCTTTGAGCGGGTTCACCTCAAGGTCATTTTCACGACTGTGCTCGCCAATAATCATGCCTTGATAAATCGGGGTCTGTGGACCAATGAACATGCGGCCACGCTCTTCGAGGTTCCACAGCGCAAAGGCCACGGCCTCCCCTTGCTCCATCGAAATCAGAACGCCCGCGCGGCGTCCTTGTATCGGACCCTTGTGAGGCGCCCAGCTGTGAAACACCCGGTTCAGCACGCCCGTGCCACGCGTGTCAGTCAAGAATTCTCCGTGATATCCGATGAGGCCACGTGACGGCACCAACGCAACAATGCGCGTCTTGCCTGTCCCGGCCGGTTTCATCTCGGTCATCTCACCTTTGCGCGTGCCCGTCAGTTTTTCGATCACAGCGCCAGAGTAGTCATCATCGACGTCCACCGTAACTTCTTCGATCGGCTCAAGTGTTTCGCCCCCTTCGCCCTCGCGCAACAGAACCTGGGGGCGGGAAATTGACAATTCAAAACCCTCACGACGCATGTTTTCAATGAGCACGCCCATTTGCAATTCGCCTCGGCCGGACACGTCAAATGCCTCGCCGCCGGGTGTGTCGGTGACGCGTATGGCCACGTTGATTTCCGCCTCTTTCATCAGGCGGTCGCGGATCACACGGGACTGTACTTTTTTGCCATCGCGCCCGGCGAAGGGTGCATCATTGATGCCAAAAGTCACAGAGATTGTAGGCGGGTCAATGGGTTGTGCCTCAAGCGGGGTATCGACAGCCAAGGCGCAGATCGTGTCGGCCACCGTGGCCTTCGACATGCCCGCAAGCGTTACAATGTCGCCCGCTTCGGCCTCGGTCAGATCCTGCATGGTCAGACCGCGGAACGCCTGAATGCGGGTCACGCGGAACTGTTCGATTTTCTGCCCCACGCGGGACAGCGCCTGCACCGTGGCGCCCACTTTTATGCGACCCGCTTCGACGCGGCCTGTGAGAACGCGACCAACAAATGGGTCCGCGCCAAGCGTGACCGCGAGCATGGAGAAATCCTCGTCCGCACGGGCGACCTGCCGCGGGGCGGGGACGTGGTTGACGATCAGATCGAACAGCGCGGACAAGTCTTCGCGCGGACCATCAAGCTCATGATCGGCCCAGCCCGACCGGCCGGAGGCGTACATGTGCGGGAAATCGAGCTGGTCTTCATTGGCGTCCAGTGCTGCAAAAAGATCGAAGCATTCATCCAGCGCGCGATCGGGTTCGGCATCGGGTTTGTCGACCTTGTTGAGCACCACAATCGGGCGGAGTCCAAGAGCCAGTGCTTTGGATGTGACAAATTTCGTTTGCGGCATCGGGCCTTCGGCGGCATCTACCAGCAAGACAACCCCGTCGACCATGCTCAGAATGCGTTCGACCTCGCCACCAAAATCGGCGTGACCGGGGGTGTCGACAATGTTGATCCGCGTTGATTTCCATTCCACCGACGTTGCCTTGGCCAGAATGGTGATCCCGCGCTCGCGCTCGAGGTCGTTGCTGTCCATGGCGCGTTCGTCCACGGCCTGATTGGCGCGAAACGCACCGGATTGGCGCAGCAATTCGTCCACCAATGTGGTTTTGCCATGGTCCACATGGGCGATGATCGCGATGTTGCGCAGGTCCATTTTTGCTCTCCGGCCTCGGGTTGGGCGCGGCTTAGCGGGCCGCAAGGGATTTTACCAGAGAGGAATTGACCAAGGCAGGTTTCCCTGCGGATTGCAGCGATGCGCGGCACGCGCACAACCCATTGCGCGGTCCTCAGTCGCCGCGCTACGCCTCAAGGCTCGGCAATTGTGATTTGACGGTGTCCACAAGTTCCGTGAGCGAAAATGGCTTGGGCAAAAAGACCGAGGATGTGCCGGGCATCGGGCCACCTTCCACGCTGTCTGCCGCATAGCCTGAAACGAAGATCACGCGTGTGTCCGGGCGGGTCTTGAGGGCCTCACTGACCCAGGTTGGTCCGTCGATGCCAGGCATAACCACATCTGTGACAACCACGTCCACGTGCAGGGCCTCGTCTTCCAGCAAGCTGAGCGCGTCTTCGCCGCAGCAGGCCTCGATCACTGAAAAGCCTTTCAATTTCAGGGCGCGACAGGCGAAAGCCCGTACGGGCGCTTCGTCCTCCACGAGCATGACCACGCCGTTGGTGGCGTGTATCGTGGCCGCGGGCGCGATCGTTTGGATCGGTTGTTGATCGGCTGCGCTGTGCGCAGGCAGGTAAATTTGAAAAATCGTACCGTGACCGGGCGTGCTGTCGACAAAGATGAACCCGCCGGTCTGCTTGACGATGCCATAGGCCGTGGACAGACCCAGCCCGGTTCCTTCGCCCTGCTTCTTGGAGGTGTAGAACGGCTCGAACACCTTTTCGATGAAATCCTGCGAAATGCCCACGCCCTGATCTTCGACGCTCACAACCACGTAGCGGCCCGGCGCGACCTCGGCGCGGTCGCGTTTCAGTGGCATCTCCAGTCGACGGTTTTTCGTTCGGATCACGACCTCGCCGCCCTCGGGCATGGCATCTCGGGCATTGACCACCAAATTCATAAGCACTTGTTCCAGCTGCCGTTTGTCCGCACGGACCGACCACAGATCAGGGTCATGATCGAGCGTCAGCGCCACCTTCTCCCCCACCAGACGGTTCAGCAAATGCGTCACATCCGATAGCATGTCGCGCAACGACATGATCTCAAGGCGCAGCATTTGTTTGCGGGAATAGGCCAGAAGCTGCCCGACAAGAGCGGCGGCGCGGTTGGCGTTCTGACTTATCTGCATGAGGTCTGGATAGGTTGGGTCATCCACACCGTGTCGCAAAAGAAGCAGGTCACAATGCCCTGAAATTGCAGTCAGAAGGTTGTTGAAGTCATGGGCCACACCGCCCGCAAGTTGCCCGATTGCCTGCATTTTCTGGCTCTGCACAAATTGCAGTTCGAGCGATTTGAGCTTCGTGGCATCCTGCAGCACAGCGATGAGCACGGTCTTGCCGCCGTCCCGCACGGGATTGAGCGCGACCTGAACAAAGATATCCTTGTCCTTGCGCTTCATCTGCAGGATTTCAGGTTGCACCGTGCCGCGCCCTTCAGCTGCGTCGCGCAACCAGTCAGAGACGGATCGTCCCGGTCCTTCCATAAGCTCCGCCAACCGTCTGCCCGCCCCGCTCTCGACATCAAGAATCACACGGGCCGGTCGGTTCGACAGCTCGATCACCCCGTCCGATGAAAGACGCAAAAGCGCGACCGGCAACTCCTCAAGGATGGACCACGTGTCAGCCAGACGAGAAGGGTCCCCCGCTGCTGGCAAAATCGCGATTTGGCGTGCCGTTCCTGCGCCATCAGCCGTCGGTCCAGCAATGTCATGCACAAAACAAGGGGTCAGACCATTGGCCGCGCGCAGCTCATTGATTGCGCCAACTTTCAACGGTGGATTGGGACAGAAAAGCGCCACCATGTCAGCATGCGGTCCTAGAAGGTCCCGCGCGGCCGCATTCGCATGAAGCACAACATTGTCATCACCCAGTGTCAGCGTCGGCACGTCAGACAGTGTTTCCTTGCCCGTACCCTCTTCGACATCCAGACGCCAAGCCGTCAGCCCGGTCTTCAGGGCCATGGCCGTCACATCAACACCACCGGAGACACGCTTGATTTTATGACGAATTACCTGTTCCTTGGCCACTGCCAACTTGATCTGCGAAATCACGTCCTGCGGCTCCGCGATGAGGCCGCGGAACACGTCCGTCAGTGACATGCCTCCGCGCGCGCTCAGCGTCTCTTTCGCCTTGAGGTTGGCGAAGAAAACCAAGTCATTGGGCCCGGTGACCACAACCGGACACGGGTCTGCAGCGAGCACATCAAGATGCCGGGCGAGGCGAAAAGAGCGCCACCGATCCAAAAGCGATGGTCCGGCATATGCCGCCGCCCAGGTGCAGATCAGAACGCCCGACACGATCAAGAAAGTCGTTTTCATCAATAAAATCGGCGACATGATCGCCGCGGCCACAAACAAAAGTGCCGCGCCAAGAATAATCTTGCCACGAGGTTGCCACGACGACAACGTCGCTTCGAGCGATGTCACCTGTCCTGAAAACGCCTGATCGGACACCCGCCTGTCGCCTCCTCGTCCTTGCCGATGCTGGTGACCAAGTTTGACCGCGTATTCGTTAATTTCAGCTTAAGGATAGCGGGATCAGGGCGTTAATTCTTTCGACGAAGTGCCGCAAAGTAAAATCCGTCACCTTCGGCGCGCACGGGCCAGCGCATTTCGTCGCGACGCTCCATATCGTTGCGCGCGCCGGTGAGCCAGCTGATCTGATCCTCATTTTCGCGTCGCAGGACGGAACAGGTGGTGTAGATCAATTGCCCGCCCGGACGCAATCGTTCGCATGACGTAAGAAGTATATCCCTTTGTGTTTCAATAAAATTTCCTAATCGCTCCTGCGTCAAAGCCCACTTCGCATCCGGGCTGCGGCGCCAAGTGCCGCTGCCACTGCAAGGCACGTCACACAAAACGACGTCATAGTCCGGTCCAATGGGCAGATCCTCGGGCGCCAGACAGGTCACTTGGACCTCGGCACGGGCCGCTCGGCTGGGCAAATCAACCATGCGATCAGGGTTAATGTCATGGGCAAAAAACCGAACACCTGCGCCGTCAGGTAGAGCGGCGGCAAGCGCCAGTGTCTTGCCGCCACCGCCTGCGCAAATGTCCAGAACGCGGGCGCCGGCGGGAATGTTGACGCGGGCCATGGCGGCCTGGCTGCTCACATCCTGCAGCTCGACTTCGCCGGACAGGTAAGAGGTCGACTGGCGGATCTTGCGTTCGCCAGAGGTGACAATCAATGCCGATGGCACATCGCTTACCGGGCGGGCTGATATCCCACATTTTAACATATTATCAATGGCTTGCGCTGCCGTATTCATTTTGAGATTGACACGCAGGGCAATGGGTGCGCGGTGCTTTTGCGCCTCTGCTACGGGCATGGCATCGGCACCGAGATCGGCCTCGAACACCGACCAGAGCCAATCAGGCAGGTCTGCGGCCTCAGCCGGGGCCAAATCCGG